>NZ_CAXBIB010000012.1:0-128873 GCF_963975745.1 uncultured Parvibaculum sp.
TCTGACGACCAAAGCACACTGTGTTTTGCAGAGGAATCCCCAAGGGGAGGGTGGTCGGTCATCGCAAGTCGTTTCTGTAACCCCCGGGGATAAGTTTTTTTCAGCCGCCGAATCGCGCCGCGCGCTTTCCGCCGCTCCCGGAACCGGGGATAAGTTATTTTCGTCCGGCCCTCGAATCGCCGTCACGCGAATGCCGCGCCTCCTCAGAACCGGGGATTACTTTTTTTCGCGAGGCTCCGAATTCCATTTGTGACAGTTTTTTGACAGTTCCGTGACAGAGGGGGGGGTCTGCTGTCGATTTCCGCTGTCACAAACCGGGTTATCCCCGCCCCTTGAGAGGTGTGATCAGATGGCATTTCCGACGCTCAATTGGCAAAGCGGAAATGCATCACATCGCCGTCCTGCACCACATAGTCCTTGCCCTCAAGACGCATCTTGCCGGCATCCTTGGCGCCCTGTTCGCCGCCGAGTTTCACATATTCGTCATAGGCGATCGTCTCGGCACGGATGAATCCCTTCTCGAAGTCGGTATGGATGACGCCGGCGGCCGCCGGCGCACGCGTGCCGCGCGTGATCGTCCAGGCGCGCGTCTCTTTCGGACCCACCGTAAAGTAAGTGATCAGATCGAGAAGTGCATAGCCGGAGCGGATCAGACGCGCGAGGCCGGGTTCGGAAAGGCCCAGCGTTTCGAGATATTCCTTGCGGTCGTCGGCCGGCAGTTGCGCGATCTCCTCCTCGATGCGGGCCGAGATCACGACAGCCTGCGCGCCTTCGGCTTTCGCGCGCGCCTCGACCGCCTTCGAATATTCGTTGCCGGTCGCGGCGGATGCTTCCTCGACGTTGCAGACATAGAGCACCGGCTTCGAGGTCAGCAGGTTCAGGCCCTCCCAGGCCTTGATGTCCTCGTCGGAAATCCTTCCCTGCGCCGTTGCCATGCGCGCGGGCTTGCCTTCGCGCAGAAGTTCAAGCGCCACCGACATCAGATCGAAAAGCTGTCTGGCTTCCTTGTCGCCCGTCTTTGCCTTCTTCTCGGCCGCCGCGGCGCGTTTCTCGAGGCTTTCGAGATCGGCCAGCATCAGTTCGGTCTCGACGATCTCGGCATCGGCCAGCGGGTCGATGCGGTTCTCGACATGGGTGATGTCGTCGTCGACAAAGCAGCGCAGCACATAGGCGATCGCGTCGACCTCGCGGATCGTCGCGAGGAACTGGTTGCCGAGCCCTTCGCCCTTCGACGCGCCCTTCACCAGACCGGCGATGTCGACAAAGGTCAGGCGCGTCGGGATGATTTCCTTGCTCTTCGCGATGCGCGCCAGCTCGTCGAGCCGCGGGTCCGGCACCGCGACTTCGCCGACATTCGGCTCGATGGTGCAGAAGGGATAGTTGGCGGCCTGCGCGGCGGCAGTCTGCGTCAGCGCGTTGAAAAGCGTCGACTTGCCGACATTGGGCAGTCCGACAATGCCGCATTTGAAACCCATGGCCTAGGCGTCTCCGTTCTTTGTGTCGTCGGTCTTTTTCGTCTTCGGCGGCTCGGGATTGAGCGCCAGATGGACCTTGTTGGCGAATGTCGCGTCCTTGCCTTCGGCCAGCAGCGGGGCGGCATCGGCGATCGCCTCGATCAGCGGTTCGACCCAGGCGCTCATCTCGGCCTTCGAGAAGTCGCCCAGCACCGCGCCCAGCACGCGGTCCTTGCCGCCCGGATGGCCGATACCGATCCGTACACGGCGGAAATCGGGCCCGATATGCGCCGCGACCGAGCGGATGCCGTTATGGCCGGCCGCGCCGCCGCCGGTCTTGATGCGCAGTTTGGCCGGGGCGAGGTCGAGTTCGTCGTGGAAGACGACGACTTCGGCCGGCTCGATCTTGTAGAAGCGCATCGCCTCGCCGACGGCGCGCCCGCTTTCGTTCATGTAGGTGGTCGGCTTCAGCACGATCGCCTTTTCGCCGTCCAGCATGCCTTCCGCGACAAGGCCCTGGAAGCGCGCGCGCGGCGCGGCAAAGGAATGGCGGCGGACAATCGCGTCCGCCGCCATGAAACCGATATTGTGGCGGTTGCGGGCATATTTCTCGCCCGGGTTGCCGAGACCGACGAGCAGGATCATCGCCGGCTCCTTTCAGTTCAGGCGGATCAGTCTTCCTTCTCGGAAGACTCTTCCGTCTTTTCCTCGGCCTTGGCTTCTTCGCCGGCGCTGGCTTCGGCCGAGACGACGGCGGCCGGTGCGGCGACGGTCGCAATGGTGAAGTCGCGATCGGTGATGGTCGGCTTCACATTGGCCGGCAGCGTGACGGCCGAAATATGAATCGAGTCGCCCATCTCGTAGCCCTTGAGGTCGATGTCGAGCTGCTCGGGAATCGCGTCGGCCGGGCAGATCAGTTCGACTTCGTGGCGCACGATGTTCAGCACACCGCCGGCCTTGAGACCGGGCGAGGCTTCGTGGTTGTGGAAGTGAACCGGCACGTCGACGGTGACGGTCGCGTTCTTGCCGAGGCGCAGGAAATCGACATGGATGATGAAGTCGCGCACGGGTTCGAACTGCACGTCGCGCGGAATCACGCGTTCCTTCTTGCCGTTGATGTCGACATCGAGCACATGGCTCATGAAGGTGCCCGTGCGGTAGAGCGCATAGACGTCCTTGTAGCTGATGGCGATCAGTTCGGGCGACTTCTTGTCGCCATAGATGACGGCGGGAACGCGGCCTTCGCGACGAAGCGAGCGGACAGCCCCCTTGCTGCCTTTCTCGCGCGTCTCGGCAGCGAGAATCTTGGTCTCGGCCATGACAAAATCTCCAATAAAAACAGGGCCTTAAGGGCCCATGCGATGACCCGCAAGTCTCCTCCAGGGGTGTGGAAGTGCGGGATTGCGGGCCTTATAGCCGCCAATCGGGCAAAACTCAACCGGGGGCGGGAAGGGGGGCGGCGGCGGCCGGGCTCAGTCGAACAGGCTCGAAACCGAGCGTTCCTCGGCCGTGCGGCGCATCGCTTCGCCGATCAGCGGTGCGATCGAGACGACGCGGATGTTGTGGCTGACGCGGACGGCCTCGGTCGCCTGGATCGAATCCGTGATCACCAGTTCCTTCAATTGCGAGGCCGAGACGCGGGCGACCGCGCCGCCGGACAGAACGCCATGCGTCACATAGGCCGAAACCTCGGTCGCGCCTTCCTTCAGCAGCGCTTCGGCCGCGTTGCAGAGTGTGCCGGCCGAGTCGACGATATCGTCGACCAGGATGCAGGAGCGGCCCTTCACGTCGCCGATGATGTTCATCACTTCCGACTCGCCGGCGCGTTCGCGGCGCTTGTCGACAATGGCGAGATCGGCGCCGATGCGCTTGGCAATGGCGCGGGCGCGCACCACGCCGCCGACATCGGGCGAGACGATCATCACATTGCCGTTGGTCGGGTAGTGCTGCTCGATGTCGCGCGTCAGCACCGGCGCGGCAAAGAGATTGTCGGTCGGAATGTCGAAGAAGCCCTGAATCTGGCCGGCATGCAGGTCGAGCGTCAGCACGCGGTCGGCGCCCGCGGTTGTCACCAGATTGGCGACGAGCTTGGCCGAAATCGGTGTGCGCGCGCCGGGTTTGCGGTCCTGCCGGGCATAGCCGAAATAGGGAATCACCGCCGTGATGCGCCGCGCCGAGGCGCGCCGCAGCGCGTCCATGATGATCAGCGTTTCCATCAGGTGGTCGTTGGCCGGGTAGGAGGTCGACTGGATCACGAAGACGTCTTCGCCGCGGACGTTCTCCTGGATCTCGACGAAGACTTCCATGTCGGCGAAACGGCGGACCACCGATTTGGTCAGGGGCAGGTTCAGATAGGCGGCGATTGCTTCGGCAAGCGACCGGTTGGAATTGCCTGCGACCAGTTTCATGCCGTGAACCCCGTCCTTCGCCCCTGTGTCTCACATTGCCGCCGCCGATCCTGCCGGAAGCATGACGGTCCGGTGACGGTGCGAGCGCCTTGTAACAAGGGGACCGGGGCCTGTAAACACGCAACTCCGTGCCCGAAATTGCCTGTTTTTACGCCCTGTATCGACATTCAGGACTTGCCGGCAGGTGCGGCGAGAAGCGCCAATACACCATCGGCGGCAGCCTCGGCCGCGGTTTCGGCAAGCTTGCCCCAACTCCCCGCAACACGTGCCGCCTCGATGGCATTTCGCTGTTTCACCTCGCCGAGCCGCTTGCCCTCCGGTGAAGTGACCACCCAGCGGATCGAGACTTCGGTGCGTCCATCGCGGCGCGATGCGGTGACGACGCTGCCCTCGATCCGGTATCCCTCGTTGCGCAGCCATGTCGCCGTCGGCATGCGGCGCGCCAGCGCGCCGTCGAGGGCCTGCGTCAGTGCCGCGTTGCCGTCGCCCGGTGCTGCGCCGACGATGATTTCAAAGGGCCGGCGGTCCGGCTGCAGTTCTGCCATGTTCCCGGCGATGCTGCCGGTCACGATGCCACTATCGGTGTCGACTGCAGCCTGCACCCCGCCGCCGGCTTCGTTCCGGTGCCAGGCGGCCAGCTGCGCGGCCGCGCCGGCCGCGATGCGGCGCAGATCGTTGCTGTCGATATCGGCCCAGGGATCGTTGCTCCCGGCGCGGCGCGGCAGATTTTCCTCGTTGACGACACGGTGAACACGCTCGCCCTGCGCGTCGTGCATATCGATCACCGTCACGACATAGGTGCCGTTTGCATTCCCGCCGGCACCCAGGGCGCCGGACAGTTCATATCGGCCGCTGCCGTCGCCTGCGAGCGGCAGCCTTGCCCTTGCAGCTTCTTCCCGCAACAGCGCGGCAAACATCTCGGCCTCTGCCGCGGGTACGCCGCTCAATGCGGCAATCGCGATCGCCGGCACCACCTCAGGCATCGCGACCGCCGGTCCGGCCGGTTCGCTGACACGCGCATTGCGGTCCGATGCTGCGTCGTCGGCACAGGCCGCCATGGCGAAAATGGCGATGGCTGTGCCCACGCGCAGCCTGTGCGCGCCGGACCGTTTCCAGTCCGAAGCGTTCTGCCTGACATCTGTTCGCGTTTGTGCCAGCACCGCCGGATGCCCCATTGCCCTGCCCGAATGGCGGGCGCCTCTGATCGAGCAGTCTAGTCCGATTCGGACCGCCGTTGCCGGCCTGTCGTCTATTCCGGCCGCAGCATGATGGCCGATATCTGGCGGCCATAATCCGGTTCGCCGCGGTGCGTCGCGCGGCGATAGGAAAAGAATCGGGACTTCTCGGTATAGGTGCAATGGCCGAGCATGGCGACGGCGCCGATATCGGCGGCATGAAGCCGGGCTTCGGCATAGCCGGGCAGATCGAACATGAAATGATCGGGCTTTTCGGAGGCAGTAAACCATCTGGCGTTGGTGCCATCCGCCTCGATGAAGCGATTCCGGAATTCGGGACCCACTTCATAGGCTTCGCGCGAGATGCAGGGGCCGATCGCGGCCGCAATGCTGCCGCGCGTTGCGCCAAGCCCTTCCATGGCCGCAATGGTGGCCTCCATGACGCCGGTCAGGGCGCCCTTCCAGCCGGCATGGGCAGCGCCGACAATGCGGGCCTTCTTGTCGGCAAACAGAACCGGCGCACAATCGGCGGCCAGCACACCCAATACGATCCCGGGCGCGGCCGTCACCATCGCATCGGCCTGCGGCGCTGATTCCCACGTCCAGGGTGTCGTCACCTCGACCACATCGGCACTGTGAATCTGGTGGACAGTGACCAGATTGTCCGGTTCCACGCCCAGCGTCTGTGCGACATGGGCGCGATTCCGGCGCACGGCCGCCTTGTCGTCACCCGAGCCCAGACCGCAATTCAGCGACGCATAGATGCCTTTCGACGCCCCGCCCTTCCGGGTAAAGAACCCGTGCCGGATATGCGGAACGACTTCGAGGGGCTTTGCGGTCAGCATCGGCGCTACCTCAGACAAATCCAGCGGGTGCCGCCGCGCCCTGTGGCGTGACGGCCAGAACCTTGAACAGGCTGCCCATCTCGCCGGGCGCGGTCAACCGCCGCAACGCCGCATCGATGTCGCGGGCCTGACTTCCGGTTGCCTTCTCGCGCAATCGTGCCGCGCGCGCCTCGATTCCCAGCGCCGCAAGAAAGGCGCCTTGCTCGACCGGCCCGTGCGCTTGTGCGCCGCCGTCGCGGACAGCCAGCGCCAGCATCTCGAAATCGACATGTGCCGTCAGATCCGCTTCGCCAGGTGTGTCGAAGGGATCGACATATTGGTGGCCGCGCAGGGCCTGCAACGTGTCGCCCGGCGCGCTGCGGAGATGACCATAATCGACGATCAGGGCCGCGCCGCCGCTTGCGGAAATACGCGACGATATGGTTTCGGCGATTGCCGTCGCGGCGGGGCAAATTTCGGCAATGGCGCCTGACGGCGCGTCGCGCATCGCGGGCGGCAGTCCCTTGTCGCCGGCAAGGGGAACGGGAGCGAGAACCGGGGAGAGTCTGCCATCTGTCAGGCCGATCTGGCGTTCGCACCAACCGCGCCCGGTCCGCTGATACTGGATGATTGGCATTGCATCGAAGAATTCATTCGCGACCAGGAAAAGCGGCCGATCGGGCAGGCTGTCGATGCGGTCGTGCCATATTGCCTGGGGCACAAGGTCTTTCTGGGCCTTGCGCAGCACGGGACTTGTCTCGACGAAATGCACTTCCGCCGCCGCGACCATGTCTGGAACGGCGCGCATGGCACGCAAGGCATCGCTCATCAGCGTCCCGCGGCCGGGGCCGAGCTCTGCCAGTACAAAGGATTTCGGCGCACCCTGCGCCATCCATGAATCGGCCAGCCAGAGGCCGATCAGTTCGCCGAACATCTGGCTGATTTCAGGTGCAGTGATGAAATCGCCGCGCATGCCCAGCGGGTCGCGCGTCATGTAGTAGCCGTGTTCGAGGTGCCCGAGCGCGAGCGCCATGTATTGCGAGAGCGGGATCGGGCCCGTCTCCTCGATCAGGCGCACAATGTGGCGGGCGAGCGCCGTGCGGCCGCTGCTCATTTCCGTTTGGGCTTGGGCGTTGCGGCGTCGGCTGTTGCCGCCTTCCAGATGATCGCGGCGCCGATCAGGGCCATCGGCACCGACAGCGCCATACCCATGGTCGCCCAGCCGCCGAACAGGAATCCGATCTGTGCATCGGGTTCGCGGAAGAATTCGACTATGGTTCGCGCGACGCCATATCCGGCGATGAATCCACCCATCACGACGCCCGGCTTCTGCAGCATGCCGAAGCGATGCGTCAGCAGGCGGAGAACCAGGAACAGCACCACGCCTTCCAGCGCCGCCTCATAGAGCTGGCTCGGATGGCGCGGAAGGGGACCGCCGCCCGGAAAGACCACGCCCCAGGGAACATCCGTGACGCGGCCCCAGAGTTCGGCATTGATGAAATTGGCGATGCGGCCGAAAAAGAGCCCGATCGGCGCTGCCGCGCTTACCAGATCCATCATCGTCAAGGCGGGGAAGCCGCGTTTGCGGGCAAACCAGAACATCGCGACGAGAACGCCGAAGGCACCGCCGTGGAAACTCATGCCGCCTTGCCAGACATAGAGAATTTCGAGCGGGTGCTGAAAGTAGTAGGCCGGATTGTAGACCAGCACATAGCCGAGACGGCCGCCGACAATCACGCCGAGCGCGGCCCAGAGCAGCGCATCGTCGATGTCGAGCCGCGTCACCGGCGACCTGGTGGGCCAGAGGCGCGGCGTTTCGGCCAGCGCAACGACATAGCGCCAGCCCAGGATGAGACCGGCGATATAGGCCAGGGCATACCAGCGGATCGCGAAGGGACCGATCTGGATCAGCACCGGGTCGATGTCGGGGAATGGCATGGGATTCGGCCTCGATATGGCCCCTCAGGGGCGATGGCGCGCTAGTTTGCCCCGGGGTCACTTCATGTCAAGGAAGGTGCCGGGCGGAGCGCGTCGTTCGGTCCGGTTCGCTTTCGGGCCGGGAGGCGCTATCCTCGATCGCGAAGCCGCAACCGGAGACCCGATAATGACACAGACCCAGAACCGTATTCTCGACGAACTCGGGCGGCTCTTCACCAATGCCGCCGGTGCCGCGCAGGGTGTGCGAACCGAGGTCGAGACGCTGATCCGCGCCCAGGCCGAGCGGCTGGTGGCCGATATGGACCTTGTCGGCCGCGAGGAATTCGAGGCTGTACAGGCCATGGCCCGGCTCGCGCGGGAAGAAAACGAAGCCCTCAAGACGCGCATCGAGGTGCTGGAAGCTGCGCTTGCGGCGAAGAAGCTGAAGCCCGCCAAGCCGGCGCCGGCTGCAAGTGACGGCGATTGATCGGAGCGGCCAGTTTCCCACAGCTTTTGTCCCGTTTTCGACCGACGATCCTTCCCTCAGGGTTGCGCCGACTCAACGCATCATGCAGGTTAGGTATCGTGTTCAGGGGCAGGACTGCCTACTAGATATGGGGTTTTGGCCCCGATCCGAGGCATCCGATGCGGGGGAACGAATGAAAGGCACCGTCGCCGAGGCTGTGGAATTCGACGGCAATCCTCTCGATCTACTGGAACAGGTGGCGTCCGTTCGCGACTGGTTTTTCGAGCGGAGCCACGAGGACGAGTTGAACATCTGTGTCGCGGGCGACTGGCGCGACTACCAGATCTCGCTCAACTGGCGCGATGACCTGTCCGGCCTTCACGTGGCCTGTGCGCTCGATCTGCGCGTGCATCCCGAAAAACGGCCGGTCATGCGTCATCTCCTGACATTGATCAACGAGCAGCTCTGGTCGGGCCATTTCGACATCTGGTCCGAAGACGGTGTCGTACTGTTCCGCAACAGCCTCCTGCTGTGCGGCGGCGCCGCGGCGACGCCCGAGCAATGCGAGGCGCTGCTGCGTCTCGCCGTCGAGGCCTGCGAGCGCTATTATCCGGCCATGCAGTTCGTCATGTGGGCGGGAAAGTCGGCCGAGGAAGCGATCGCGGCGGCCATGTTCGAGACGCAAGGCCGCGCCTGATCCCGGCCTGTCCGGTTCCGGCCATTTCAATCAGAAGACGGTTTCAGCCATGACTCTTTCTCTCGAGCGTCCGCTGGTCCTGATGGGCGCCGGCAAGATGGGCGGCGCGCTTCTTTCGGGCTGGCTCGACAAGGGGCTTTCACCGGCGCAGGTTTATGTGCTCGATCCCGCGCCGTCGCCCGAGATCGGCCAGATCGTGACTGTGAGAAACATTGCGCTGAATGCGCCGGTGCACGACATCGCTGCAGCGAAGCCGGCGGTTGTGCTGATCGCCGTCAAGCCGCAGGCCATGGGCGAGGTGCTGCCGGGACTCGCGCTTCTCACCGCCCCCGAAACGCTGTTCATTTCCATTGCCGCTGGCACGAGTCTTCACCGCCTCAAGGAACTTCTGGGTGCCGAGGTGCATGCTGTGCGTGCCATGCCCAATACGCCGGCGGCGATCGGTCGCGGCATCACCATTGCCTGTGCCAATGATCGGGTGACACAGCAGCAGCGCGACATAGCCGATGCACTGCTTGCCGCCGTGGGCGAGGTGGGGTGGGTCGAGAGCGAGGCGCAAATCGACGCGGTGACGGCGATTTCCGGAAGCGGCCCCGCCTATGTGTTCTACATGGTGGAGTGCCTCGCCGCAGCGGGCGAGGCTCTGGGTCTCGATCCGGCGATGGCCATGAAGCTGGCGCGCGAGACGGTCAGCGGGTCGGGCGAGATGCTGCACCGCTCGCCGGAGACGGCGTCGCAGCTGCGTGCCAATGTGACCTCGCCGGGCGGCACGACCGCGGCTGCGCTCGATGTGCTGATGGGCGAGGGCGGGTTGTCGCCGCTGATGCGGCGGGCGGCGCTGGCGGCGCGGGACCGGGCACGCGAGCTCGGCAAATAGGCCGCCGCCCTCGTCAAACCTGCGCGAACGCCCTATCTTTCGTTGCTCATGCGTATCGAGGAACGAGACATGGCCGCCAAGCGCGATCCCGAGGATAAAATCATCGATGCGGCGCTGAAGCTTGCAGCGTCGCGCGGGTGGTCGGTCCTGTCACTGGCCGACATTGCGAAATCGGCGCGGGTTGGCTTGCCCGTGCTTTCCGGCTTCTTTGCCTCGAAAAGCGAAATTCTCGCCGCGTTCAGCCGGCGCATTGACGCCGCAGTATTGAAGGCGGCTTCGGCGGAGGACCTGTCGGATGAAGCGGCACGGGACCGGTTGTTCGATGTGCTGATGATGCGTTTTGACACGCTCGCCCCCTACAAGCCGGCACTGAAACGCATCTCCCGGGATATGCAACGCGACCCGGTGGCGGCGGCGGGTCTGGTGCGAGCGATGCTGCAATCGCTGGGCTGGATGCTCGAAGCTGCAGGCATCGACAGTTCGGGTCTTGCCGGCGCGATGCGTGTTCGGGGGATTGCGCTGATCTGGGGGGCTGTTTTCCGTACGTGGCTTGAAGACGGCGACGACCAGGCCCGGACGATGGCGGAGCTTGATCGCAGGCTGCGCCGTGGCGAGGCGCTGATTGAGCGGCTGTCGCGATTTGGACGGCGTGAAGCGGCGGCGTGAGCCGTCAGAAATGAAAGACGCGGCAGGCCGTGACCCTGTCGTTTTCCCACTCGAGAATCTCGACGACGCGGGCGCGGCGCTTCTCATCGCCGTCAAGAATGCGCCAATACTCGACCGAGGCTCTCCCCGTGCCGTCCTTTGCGTCGGCAATCACACTGAGAATGTCTGCCTTGAAGCTTTTGAGCCGGGCGGTGGAAGCTTCGGCATAGGCGCGAATCTCCGCCCGTCCCCGTAAAGTGCCGTCTGAACATTTCATCCGCTCAGCAACAACCGAACTCATATGGATGGCGCCGGACGCATAGATCGCCTCGATCCGAGCGGGATCGAGACTTTCCCAGGCAGCCTGCCAGCGGGTGACCATGTCGGGCGTTGTCATGATGACTTCAGTCGTGACCCTGCTGCCAAAAACACCTTGAAAATATGCAGTTATTGCGATAAATGTCAATATTGCTGACTTATTCTGCGATACGTGGCGACAACGGCATCAAGTCGTCAGACCGGCACATGGATGACAGCCCGCAGGCCGCCCATCGGGCTCCGGGCGAGTAGAATGTCGCCACCATGACCACGCGCAATGTCGCGTGCAATTGCCAGTCCGAGGCCCGAGCCGCCATCTTCGAGATTGCGGGCCGCGTCGAGCCGGTAGAACGGACGAAAGACTTCCTCGAGCTGTTCGTCGGGGATGCCGACGCCATCGTCGTCGACAATGATATCGATGCCGCCGCCATCGCCGGCTTCGTCGGAATCGCGAATTGCCGTTACCCAGACATGTGCCGCGTGCCGACAGGCATTGTCGACGATATTGGTGAGGCAGCGCTTGAAGGCGTGCCGCCGGAGCGGCAGGACGAGGTCGCCATGCAGTTCCAGCCGCAGCTCGTGACCCTTTCGCTGCGCATCGCCGCGCACCTCTTCGATGAGCTCGGCCAGATCCGTCTCCTCGGATGTCTCGCCCTGATGTCCGCGGGCGAATGCGAGATAGTCCTCCAGCATCCGTTCCATCTCGGCGATGTCGGCGCGCAGCTCCTCGATTTCGGGACCTTCCCCCAACATTGCGAGTTGCAACTTGAATCGGGTCAGCGGTGTTCGCAGATCGTGGCTGACACCGGCCAGCATTGCCGTGCGCTGTTCGATCTGGCGCTGGATGCGGGCACGCATGTCGAGAAAGGCCTGGGCAGCACTCCGTACTTCGGCTGCGCCCTGTGGCCGGAAGCTCGGCACGTCGCGCCCCATGCCGAAGGATGTCGCGGCTTCGGCCAGACGTTCGATCGGGCGGATCTGGTTTCGCAGGAAGACGATCGCGACAATGATCAAAACGACCGACGTGCCAAACATCCAGACAAGGAAGATATGCCAGTTCGACGCATAGACATGTGACGCCGGCGTCAGGACGCGCATGACACCGCCATTGTAGGCAATCCGGATGTCCACATACTTGTCATATTGCGAGGTATTGATCCAGAAAGGTCGCGCGATGCGCAGACGCAGTTCGTCATTGAGCGATTCGTCGAGCAGGCTGCCGGACGATGAGGGCGTTTCCGGCAGAACCTCGCCATCGAGAAAGGCGACCGGCAGTCCGATATGTGCGTTCACTCGTGCGGCGATCTTCGCCGCCTGCTGCGGCGACTGGTTTTCCTCGAATTCGGCGAGTATCAGGGCAACCTCTGCGACCGTTTTCGCAGACAATCGTTGTGTCACGAGTTGCCAGTGTCGCTCCAGAAATACATAGGTCACGACGAACTGAAGCAGCACCATCGGCGCGACAATGATGATCAGCGAGCGGCCATAGAGGCCACGCGGCATCAGCCGTTTGATCACCTGAAACGGATGCCATGCCATCGGCGCCGCCGTCTTGCGCTCCGAATGCGCGTTCATTGACTTTCCTGTTTGCATGTCGACCGGTCTCAATCGGGCATCAGCGCGTAGCCTTCGCCGCGCACGGTCTGCAGATACACCGGGTTTCGTGGATCGCTTTCGAGTTTGCGCCGTAGCCGGTTGATCTGGACATCGATCGAGCGTTCGGCGGCCTCGTTGTCGCAGAGGTCCATGCGCGACAGTGGCTTGCCGGGGCTGGCGGCAAACAGCCGCAGAAGCTGGACCTCGCGCGTTGTCAGCCGTATCTGGACGTCGCCGTTCCAGAGTTCACCACGGGTGACGTTGAAGCGGCACGAGCCCAGCGAAACCTCGTCATGGCGCACCGTTCCCGGCGCCTGCGCGCGCCGCAGGATGGTGCCGATGCGCAACAAAAGTTCGCGTGGCTCGAAGGGTTTGGCGAGATAGTCGTCCGCGCCGCGTTCCAACCCATCGATGCGGTCGCTCGCCTCGCCGCGCGCGGTCAGCATCAGGATCGGCACTGTCGAATTGCGGCGCAGATCGCGCGTCAGGTCGAGTCCGCTTTCTCCGGGCATCATCACGTCGAGAACCAGCAGGTCGAAGGACAGTCCGGCGAGCCGCGCCCGTGCCTCGGCCGCATTTTCGGCCGCGGTTACGCGATAACCATTATCCGTGAGATAGCGCTTCAGCAGTTCCCGGATGCGGCGGTCGTCGTCGACCACCAGAATGTGCGGCGCATCGTCTGCGGGCATCGGCTTGTCTGCCGTCCGGTCTGGACTGTCGATCTTGGTTTCCGTCGTCACCTGTGAACCTTCCCGGCGTTGCCGTTCAGCCTGCCGAGGTCTTTGCGATCAGGGCTTCGACTTCCGCACGATCCTCTTCGTTCACCAATGCCAGGAGAATGGCTCGCCATGCCGCATCTGCATCGGGCCCGGCCTTCTCCATTGCCGTGGCGACGCGCATCCGCTGTGGTGCCGCCAGGCGTTGTTCGAGTTCCCTGCCCGTTACCGTCAGGAAAAGCAGGCGCTGCCGGCGGTCCTGCTTGCCTGTTTCCTGTTCGATGAATCCACGTTCGATCAGTTGCTTCAGCACCCGGGCCAGGCTCTGCTTGGTGATCCGCAGGATGTCCAGCAGTTCGGCCACGGTGATGCCCGGATTGCGGCCCACAAAATGCACCACGCGGTGATGGGCACGGCCGAATCCATACTCGCTCAGGATCGCGTCGGGGTCGCTGATGAAGTCGCGATAAGCGAAGAAGAGCAGTTCGATCGCTTCCGTCAGGCGATCCGCCGTGGTTCCGGTGTTCGCGTCCGGCATGGACGTTTCCGGCGCCAGCGGGCGCTTCGTCTGGGTTTTCCCCATCGATTTCGCAATCGTCGTCATTTTATGTCAGCCATGTTGACATATTTTTACCAGAGTGCTACCTCTTGCCAATCGCTTGAGACAGAATGCGCGGCAAGGCCAGAAGCGTCGAATCTTCCTGTCACTATACTGTCAGTATAATAAACGATTGCCGCGTAAATCTGCCTCCGGCAAACCCGAGAAGCGGGACCGCAAGGGCGGGAGAGGGTGCTGTCGGCAACGGCGAAAGCCCGCACGGCGCGGAAATACCAGGAAATCAGGTCATGGCAGACATTCCTTTCGACAAACGCGACGGCTTCATCTGGTTCAACGGCGAACTCGTTCCCTGGGCCGATGCCAAGGTGCATGTGCTGACCCATGGTCTGCATTATGCGAGCAGCGTGTTCGAAGGCTGCCGTGCCTATGGCGGCGAGATCTTCAGGCTGCGCGAGCATTCCCTGCGTTTGATCAAGTCGGCTGAAATTCTCGGCTTCACGATTCCCTATTCGGTTGAAGAGATCGACGAGGCGTGCCGCGCGGCGCTTCAGGCGCAGAAGCTAGTCGACGGATATGTCCGGCCGGTTGCATGGCGCGGCAGCGAAATGATGGGTGTCAGCGCGCAGAAGAACCGCATCAATTTCGCCGTTGCGGCCTGGGAATGGCCGTCCTATTTCGATCCGGAACAACGCAAGGCCGGCATTCGCCTCGACATTGCGAAATACAAGCGCCCCTCGCCGGAAACCGCGCCGTCGATGGCGAAGGCCGCCGGCCTCTACATGATCTGCACGATCTCCAAGCATGCGGCCGAGAACAAGGGTTATGCAGACGCGCTGATGTACGATTATCGTGGCTATGTCGCCGAGGCGACGGGCGCGAACATCTTTTTCGTCAAGGACGGCGTCATTCACACGCCGACCCCGGATTGCTTCCTCGACGGTATTACGCGGCAGACCGTCATCGCGCTGGCAAAGGCGCGCGGCTATGAAATCGTCGAACGACATATCATGCCGGACGAGTTGTCGAACTTCAGCGAATGCTTCATCACCGGTACGGCTGCTGAAGTGACGCCGGTCGGCGAGATCGGCCCGCACCGGTTTACGCCTGGCGTCATCACCGCGACGCTGTTCGAGGATTATATGGCGGCCGTCAATCCGAAGGTGGCAGCAAAGGCTGCGACCGCCTAGCGGGCTCCGAAGTCAAATTGAAAAGGGCGGCCCTTCGGCCGCCCTTCGTCATTGGCGTTCAGTCACGCCATTTTTCGGCCGCCCTGTCGTCATCCTCCCGCGCATCGACCCAGCGGCTCTCGCCTTGGCCGACCTCCCGCTTCCAGAAAGGCGCCCTTGTTTTCAGGTAGTCCATCAAGAATGCCGCGGCCTCGAATGCCGCCTTGCGATGTGCCGAAGCTGCAACGACGAGGACGATGTTGTCGCCGGGCGCCAGCCGGCCGACGCGATGCACGATCAATGTCGCCTGCAGCGGCCAGCGATCATGGGCTTCGGCCTCAATGCGGGCGAGTTCCTTCTCCGTCATGCCGGGATAGTGTTCGAGGTCCATTGATGTGACGGCGCTGCCGCCGCTTGCATCGCGGACGAGGCCGGAAAAAGTCACGACCGCGCCTATATCGGCGCGGTTCCTGGTCAATGCCTCGACTTCGGCGCCGATATCGAAATCTCCGGTCTGTACGCGGATCATGCGCTCAGCCACCTGTTACCGGCGGGAAGAAGGCAACTTCGCTTGCTCCTGCGATCGGCGTGTCGAGGTCCCCATGTTCCTGATCGACGGCGCAGCGGATCGCACCAATATCTGCAAATGCCGCCTCGTAGCCTTCGCCACGCGCTTTCAGCCAGGCGATCAGGCCATGGACGTCGTGAATATCGGAGGGCAGCACCACGTCTTCTTCGGCAAGGCCGGTCCTTTGTTTCACCCACGCAAAATAGAGCAGCTTCACGCGCATCCATCCTGCTCGGCAGCCGGTTTGGCCGCAGCCGACGGCTCGCGCCGCTTCGGCGTTTCGTCCGTCAGATGATGGATTCCGGCCCGAAAATAGTCATAGCCGGTGTAGAGCGTCAGTATGGCCGCAGCCCAGAGCAGGGTAATGCCCATTTCGGTGATACCCGGAAAAACCTTGTCGCCGGCCGGACCTGCCAGCAGAAATCCCAGCGCCACCATCTGGATCGCCGTTTTCCATTTTGCCAGTTGCGTCACGGGTACACTGACGCGCAACTCGGCCAGAAATTCACGCAGACCCGAGACCAGTATTTCCCGGCAAAGAATGATGATCGCTGCCCAGAGCGAGAATCCGGCAATAACATCCTGCCATGTCAGCGCAATCAACACGACGGCAACCAAAAGCTTGTCGGCGATGGGATCGAGCATCCGACCGAGGTTTGACTGCTGCTCCCAGGCGCGCGCCAGATAGCCATCGAAGAAATCTGTCGCACCGGCGATGACGAAGAGAGCCAAAGCGGCCCAATGGCCGGCATCTCCGGGGATGTAGAAGCAGACCACGACCGCCGGCACGAGTGCGATGCGGAAATAGGTCAGCAGGTTCGGCAGGCTGGTCGCCATTTCTGGCTCCGTGTCTTGTTATACCTATATTCTAGCATCCCAACGCCCAATGTCGCGAACAGGCCGGCGGTTATCAAGCCGTGCCGTCCGGATTCCCGTGGAAATGATCATAAACGGCGCGAGCGACCCGGGTACTGATGCCATCGACCGATTCGAGGTCGGCGAGTCCGGCGCGGGCGACGGCGCGAGCGGATCCGAAATGCTTCAGAAGTGCACGTTTTCGGCCCGGCCCGACGCCCGGCACTTCGTCCAGCGGATTGGTGCCGATGGCTTTCGATCGGCGCGCGCGGTGGCTACCGATTGCAAAGCGGTGCGCTTCGTCGCGCAGTCTCTGTAGATAGTAAAGTACAGGATTGCGCGGTTCGAGCATGAAGTCGCGCCGCCCCGCCATGAAAAAGCGCTCGCGACCCGCATCGCGTTCGGGTCCCTTGGCCACGCCGACGACCGTCACACTGTCGATGCCGAGTTCGCTCAGGACTTCGAGCGCGACCTTCAACTGGCCGGCGCCACCGTCGATCAGGATGAGATCGGGCCATGCGGCATCCGGACGGGTTTCCTCCGGCCCCGTGTCGGCAGCGTTGCCGTCGCCGTCATTTTCTTTCAGGAGCCGCGTGAAGCGCCGGGTCAGCACTTCGCGCATCATGGCATAGTCGTCGCCGGCCGCCATCTCCGCGTCCCTGATGTTGAATTTCCGGTACTGGGATTTCATGAATCCCTCCGGCCCGGCCACGATCATTCCCCCAACAGCCTTTGAGCCCTGAATATGGCTGTTGTCGTAGACCTCGATGCGTTCCGGCGCCTGTTCCAGTCCGAAGACCTCGGCCACGCCTTCCAGCAGCCTGCGCTGGCTGGAGCTCTCGGCCAGCCGGCGGCCCAAAGCCTCGCGGGCATTGGTCATGGCATGTTCGATCAATTCGCGCTTTTCGCCGCGACGGGGCACGCCCACCGCCACCTTGCGGCCGGCACGGATCGTCAATGCCTCGGCGAGCAGCGCCTTGCCCGGAGCGTCGTGACTCAGCAAAACCATGCGCGGTGGTTGCCGGTCCTCGTAGAACTGGGCGAGAAAGGCATCCAGCACCTCTTCAGTCGGCAAATCGCGGTCATGGCGCGGAAAATAGGCACGATTGCCCCAGTTCTGGCCGGCGCGGATGAAAAAGACCTGGATGCAGATCTGGCCCCCTTCCGTCCAGGCCGCGAACAGGTCGGCCTCTGACACGGTCTGAGGATTGATGCCCTGATGCTGCTGCACTTGCGTCAAGGCACGGATGCGGTCGCGATATATCGTTGCGGCTTCATAGTCGAGATTGGCGGCCGCCTCGTCCATCAGCCGTACGAGTTGTTGCTGCGTCTTGCGGCTGCGGCCCTTCAGAAAATCGCGCGCTTCCGCGACCAGTTCAGCATAGGCCTCGCCGGAAATCTCGCCCGTGCACGGCGCACTGCAGCGTTTGATCTGGAACAGCAGGCAGGGGCGCGTTCGGCTCTCAAAGACGCTGTCGGAGCAGGATCGCAACAGGAAGGCCTTTTGCAGCGCGTTGAGGGTTGCGTTGACCGCACCGGCGCTGGCAAAGGGGCCGAAATAATCACCTTGCCGGCTGCGTGCGCCACGATGTTTCAGTACCTGCGGAAATGCGTGATCGCCGGTCAGCAAGATATGCGGGAAGGACTTGTCATCCCGCATCAGCACATTGTAGCGCGGCTTCAACCGCTTGATCAGGTTGGCTTCGAGCAGCAGCGCATCGGTCTCGGTCGCCGTGGTGATGAATTCCATCTGCGCCGTCATCGCAATCATACGGGCGATGCGGTTCGATTGTCCGGCCAGTTTGGTGTAGCTCGCCACACGCTTCTTCAGGCTTCGGGCCTTGCCGACATAAAGCAACTCGCCGCTGGCGTCATACATGCGATAGACGCCCGGACTGTCGGGCAGCAGGCGGACCTTGGCCGCAATCAAAGCCACGCCCGTCCTGTTCGCATGGCCATGCCTCCCGGCGCCGGCTTCAGGATTGGCGGGCTCTCTGGCCGGTTTGTGTTCGGTCTCGTCCATTTCGGTCTGTATAGCATCGACAAGGGCGGCTGGCCTGGCGGCGCCTGTGGATAAGTGTGTTGACACTTTCCGGTTTCGAGACGCCCGGAGACGTCAACTTCTTGTAATAATTAGGATTTGTGACAGGGACAAAAAACCGCCCTGTTTCTAAGTCATTGTAATACATAGAGTTTTGTGACCTGTGTTCGTGTCACAGCTGCGGCGCCTATTCCTTGCGCATAATCTGTGCCGCCCGGAGGCGTCACCGACGTGCTGTGTACAAACCCTCCGTATGCGGCGTTTGGTCCATCCAACATGTTGATTCCATTGCCGCTTTTCAGCGTGTTTGTCGTACTCAAGGACGCGGGCGAACACGCTCGATCTCGACGCCGACGCTTGACGCCTCCGGAATCACCGACAGCTTCTCGACCCGCACCAGCGCCACCCTTACCCGGTCGTCCGACAGGCAAGCGGCCGCGATACGCTCGGCCAGCGTTTCGACAAGGTTGAGATGCCCTTCGGCGACGATCGTCTTGATCTGGTCAACCACTGTCGCATAGCAGACAACATTCGCCAGGTCGTCGCCATGGGCCGCTTCTGTTACCGTCAGATCGACATTGACACGGACCGGCTGGGCCGATCCCCGCTCGTGACGGAAGACGCCGATATGGGCGTCCAGCAGCAGGTCGCGTACGAAAACATGGCGTGTGGCTTCGGCGGCACTGGCGATCTTCAGGCGGGTGACGTTATCGGGCTGGGTCATTTTTGCGGGTCTCTATTCGGCAACGCCGGCGACGTCGGGTGTTTCCCATGCGAGGTGTTGACCGCCATCAAGTGCGATCATCTGGCCGGTCATGGCGGGCGCCGAGAGGATAAACCGGATGGCGTCACAAATCTCTTCCGGCGTCGTTCCCCGCTTCAGGATTGTGGCCGCGCATTGCCGTTCGAAGTCGGCCTCGGACTGGCGGGCATTGATCATCGCGGGTCCGGGCCCCACGCCGTTGACCCGAATACGAGGTGCCAATGATCGGGCCAGTACCTGCGTCATGTCCCACAAGGCCATCTTGCTGATCGTGTAGGAGAAGAATTTCGGTGTGGGCGCCCAGACACGCTGGTCGATCACATTGACGATATTGCCCTCGGCCGATGCCGGCAGTTGTGCTGCAAAGGCCTGGGCCAGAAAGGCCGGCGCGCGCAGATTGATATCCATATGCGTGGCCCAGCTTTCAGGTGTCATGCTGAGCGCCTCGTCCGTCTCAAAGAGCGACGCATTGTTGATCAGCAGTGTCAGCGGGCCGAGGGTTGTCGCGACGGCGGCAATCAGCCCGCGCGTTTCGTCCATGTCGGCCAGATCGGCCGCAAAAGCAGCGGCGCGGCCTCCCGTTTTTTCAATCTCACGCACGACTTCGGCCGCCTCGGCGGCCGAGCTGCGATGGTGGATGGCAATGCGCCATCCGTCGCCGGCCAGCGCCAGCGCAATGGCGCGACCGATACGCTGCGCCGCGCCGGTGACGAGTGCCGTGCCTTTGGATGCCATCAGAGTTCTCTCAGAAGCCGTTCAGTCCGTTCTCGACCTCGGGCGGTACATGGCCAAGTGCGAACATCGCGTAGAGATAGCCGACATAACCGGCAAGGAAGACGGCCCCTGCCAGGCGGCCAACCTTGCGGCCCGTCATTGCCATCGGCAGAAGCAGCACCGCGGCGCCCAGCATGACCCAGAGATGAAAGGACAGAAAGTCCTTGTCGACCGGCAGCGGTGCGATCAGCGCCGTAATCCCGAGAATGGCCAGGATGTTCATGATGTTGCTGCCGATGATGTTCCCGACCACCATGTCGTCGTTGCGGCGGAAAACGGCCATCATCGAGGTTGCAAGTTCAGGCAGCGAGGTGCCCACCGCAATGATCGACAGGCCGATTACGGCGTCAGATACGCCGAAGACCTGGGCGATATCGATGCCGCCATCGACCACCAGGCGCGCACCGAGAGGAAGACCGGCGATTCCGAACACGATCTTCAGCGCGATGAGGCGGCGTGACTGAATCGGAGGCGGCAATGTGCCGTGGGGAAGATCGCGGGTGTCCTCCCATGACCGGTTCTGGGCAAACGCATCATCGGGCATTTCGGCCACAAGTGGCGTCGGCTCGTGAGGGTTCATGCGGGCATCCCAGCCCGAATAGACGAGATAGGCCGTCAGCATCGCCAGCAGCAACAGACCTTGCCAGAAGCCGAGCGGTCCGATGAAGCAGAGGACAATCAGCAGAATGCTCGCCGCCATCATGATCAGCATGTTGTGCGGCACGATGCGGCCGGCGCAGGCGATTGGATAAATCAGGGCGGGCAGGCCGAGAATGAGCAGGATATTCGCGGTATTGCTACCGACGACATTGCCGAGCGCTATGCCGGGTGCACCTGCCAGTGCGGCGCGTACCGAGACCAGCAGTTCGGGGGCCGAGGTTCCGAAGGCGACGATCGTGAGGGCGATCAGCAGCGGCGAGAGCCCATAGCGAGTGGCAAGCGACGTGGCGCCCTGAACGAGCAGGTCGCCGCAGACCAGCAGAATCACGAGGCCAGTTGCCAGAACGAGAAAATCAGGCAGCATCAGACGCGATGCTCCCTGCCGGAAATGCGGCTCGCAGGACCGCCGCCAAAGCGAATTTTCAACCGGTTTCCGATTTCGAGCCCCTTGATCGTTGACGGTCCGCCCCCGGGCCATTCACGCGTTCACGATGCCATATAGGGCCCCGGAGTGCGGCTGACAAGAATCGGCCTACTTACGCAGCGTCATGCTTCATAAATGGCATAGTGTTTCCGCGTTTTTTCCACAACTTCCCAGATGCCTCGGAAACCTGCCGGAATCGCAAAGGCGTCTCCCGCCTTGACGGTTACCGGATTGCCGCCGTCTGGCGTGATGCGGCTGATGCCTTCAATGATGTGACAGAATTCATGCTCCGTGTACTCGATCCGCCAGGCGCCCGGCTCACTTTCCCAGATGCCGGAAAAGAATTTGCCGTCGGGAGATGCATGGAGGTTCCAGGTCCGGCTGGATGGGTGGCCGCTTATCAGACGTTCGGGCGTCGGTGTTCCGGTTTCGGGCGCAATCCCGTCAATGTCGAAGGGGATCAGGGCAGGGGACATGGGCCGCTCCTCGGCAGGTTGAAACGCTGAATTCTAGCATGTGTCTGCTGGCAGGCTGCTTGCTTGGATCTGGGCGACGGCAGAGCCATGTCCCGAATCGGGATCGCGCTGCATTGCAACTGGACAGTGGATTTTAGGATGAGCCTGGCATCAGACGAACGGGATCTGGATTCGGCAACGCCGCCGCGGTGGCGCCATCCCGGCGTGGCGGCTTCCTTCTCCGCGCGTCTGGCCCGGGCGGCGGGCATTGCCGTCTATTCGAGTTTCGAGGCGGCGGAGCCAGTCTGGCGTGCATTCGAGGCGAGTGCGAACGGTACGGCCTTCCAGAGTTTCGATTGGCTCTCCGCCTGGCACGCCCATGTCGGCGCGGCTGTCGAGCCGGCGATCGTCGTCGTGTCGCGGCAGGGCCAACCGGTGCTGCTGGCACCTTTCGGCATTGAACGTTTCATGGGTCTCCGGCGTCTTGTCCTCCTTGGCGGACGCATGGCTGACTACAAGGCGCCGCTGTTGGCGCCCGATTTCGAGACGCGCATTCCGCAGGATGGATTTCCGGCCCTGTGGCGACAGATCGTGCGCGCGCTGCCGCGGCACGATCTCGTGATGCTGACAGATCAACCCGTATCGCTCGGTACGCCGGACGCACCCGTCGCCAATCCGTTGATGGAACTCGGCGGCGTGGCTGCCCCCGACGATGCCTATGTCTTCGATCTGCCGGCGAGCTTCGAGGAACTGACGCTGCGCTACCGTGCCGAGACCCGGCGCATCGATCGGTCCAAGATGCGGAAACTTGAAGCGTCGGGGGACCTTGTCTTTCGCTTTGCGGAGACGCCCGAAGAATGTGTTGCCATGACAGACGAAATTCTTGCGCGCAAGGCAGCGCAGCTTGCCGCGCAGGGCATCGCCTCGATCTTTGCCGAGCCGGCATATCGCGACACCTATCTGGCTTTGGCTGCGCTGCCTGCCGAACGGCAATTGCTCGATGTCGCCGAGTTGCGGCTCGACGGCGCGTTTCTTTCCGGCAGCATCGGCCATCGCTGGCAGGGCCGCACGACGTTGATGGTGCATACTTATGACGCCGGCGCGTATAGCCGCCTCTCCCCTGGCCGGATGCATCTTCTCAAACTGCTTCAGGCCGGCATTGTGCGTGGCGACACGGTCTATGATCTCTCGGTCGGCTATCTTCCCTACAAGGAAAGCTTCTGCGATACGCCGATGAAAATGCGGAATTTTGTCAAGGGGACGAGCCTGCCCGGCGCCGCCTTCGCCGGCACCGCAAATGCGGTGCTGGCATTGAAAAGGCGGGTCAAGCATGACCAGCGGCTGATGAACATTGTCGGCCGCACGCGCGCACGATTGGGGCGCGGGCAGAGGGCGCGTACGACCGGCAGCGCCTGAGCCCATATATTGACACATCTATTGCCAATTTAAGCCTCCGGACCTAGGCTACCCACGACAATTGGAGGGCAGCCCCGTGCATCATCTTTCCGGTCCCCGAATTCTCGCAGCCACGCTCGTGCTGTTCTATGCGGTCTTCTGGGTCTGGTATGGCGGCGCCGGAAAGCCGCTTTCGGCTGCGGAGGTCGACCGCTACATGGCGCGTCTCGACGCTCTGGCTGGCGGTACACAGGGGGCGCTAGGCCTGCGCGCGCCCCTGGAAGCCTGGGCGCGTGCCGATGACGGTCGCGAATTCTTCATGGTCAATCTGGTCGACGACCCGGCCGACATGGCTGCGGCCGAGGCCTATAATCGCGTCATCCTGCCAGCGCTCTTCGCGCGCGCCGGGCATCCGGTGTTCCTGTCGCGGCCGATCGCGCGCTTTATCGAGCCTGCAGGGCTCGATGCCTGGGATTTCGTTGCCATCGTGCGCTACCGTTCGATGCGCGACATGCTCGACATGATCACGGGGCCGGATGCCGAAAAAATCCGGCATCTGAAGGAAGCCTCGGTTTCGAAGACGCATGTCTTCCCGACGCATATCGGCTTCAGCCTGATCTCGGTACGGTTTCTCGTGGCGTTCGTCTTCGCGGCGCTGGGGCTTGCGCTGCATTTCATGTTCCGCCCGTTCGGCTGGTACGCGCGCTGAGGGTCATCGTGGCCGCGCTTCCCAGGGTTCCAGCGTACCGGCGATGCGGCGGGCGAGCGGCATTTCCATCTGGGCGATGGCCGCGGCCGAAATCTCCTCGTGATTGAGCCAGCGTGACGTTTCGCCCTCGCGCACGAAGCCGAGCACCACCTGCGCATAGGTGAAGCCCGTCTGATGCGCCAGCGCCTCGCCGCGCAAGGCGGCGATCGAGGGCGTACCGTTCTCGCTGGTCAGGATCGAACGCGACCCCATCACCTCGACCAGCAAGCCGCCCGGCGCCACCAATGCGTCGAGCGCGGCGCGCAGCAGTTCGGCGCGGGGGCGGATCCATGTCAGCGCCAGATCGAAGGGCGCGTGGCGCACCAGCGCGGCCAGGAATGCGGCCTGATCCTCATAGTCCTGCGCGATGCGCGTCAGCTTGACGTCGAGCACATCGTTGCCGAAGGAAAAGCGGTCGGCGTGGCGCGAGACGACGACCGCCTCCCTGACCCGTGCTGCGGCATGGGCAGCCGCATCGCACAACATGCCGGTGGTACCGATGAGAAGGGCGGTGCTCATGCGGAATTATCATGCATTCATGGCGATGTATCGAGGAGGAAATCGCATATCAGCGCCGGCGCAACCATGCGCTCCGCCCGAGATCCAAACTGCGGACCAGTGCTCCGTATACGGGATCTCCTTCCCGTTTCCTGCAGAAAGTCGTTGCCAATGCCGACAGCAAGGCACCAAATGATCCGGGGAATCGAGGGGGGATGGAACATGACGTCATTCTGGCGATTGGCCATATTGGCCCTGTGCGGATTTGTGCTCGTCGCCTGCGGTCCGCGCGACCCCTACAAACCCCAACTGGTTCACGATGCGAGCAACCGTTTCCACGCCGCCATATGGCTGCGCGATGTCAATTTTGCGCCGACGCTGGCCGAGGTCTTTCCGGTCGATGCGGAGCGCCAGCTCGTGACCTCCGATCAGGCCTTTCTTGCGGCCGATGCACGCAAATGGCTCGGACATTATCTGGGCGAGAAGGGGCTCGCAGCCGGCAGCGCCGAAAGCGCAAGATATTTTCTCGATGTCGATGTGCAGACGATCGAGGTGATCGGCAAGCCGAAGGGGATGGCCTATCGGACATCCTTCGTCTACCGGATCACCGAAGCCGGCACGACGGAGCCGCTGGTCGATCGCCGCTTCGACGATGGCGGCTTCAGCGTCAAGCCCGACAACATCACCTGGGGGGCCGTCTTCGCGGCTGCAGGCGCAGGACTGGCCGCCGGACTGACCGGCGTTCCCGCCGTCGTCCACGGTCCCGGCATGACGACAGGCTCCGAGTCGGGACTGCAACCGTCCATTCTCGCGAAGGCGCTGGTCTATGGCTGGCGCGATGCCATCGCAAGGAATGCCGACAGGTACTACAGCGATATGCCCTCAAGCATCAGCTACAACACGGCGGTCCGGCAAGCCGCGCTTGAGGCCGCCGCCGCGCAGGACGTTGCGGCGGAGTGATCGCGGTCCGCAGCACGCGGTGGCGCCGGACGACAGCCAGACAGGAGATTTCGATGTCCATTCGATCGAACACATTCGCGGCCGCGCGGCTGCCGGCTCTGATGCCGGCTCTGATGCTGGCGATTGTCATGCTGGCGGGCTGCGCGCAACGCACGCCCTATCAGCCGGTCGTTCATGTCACCGAGACCGACCCCTTGTTCGGCGCGGTCCATGTGACCGGTGTATCCGGCGACTACACGATGGAGAGCGTGTTCCCGGTCGAGTCGGAGCGGAAGTTCATGTCCCACTGGGTCGACAAGAGTGGCGGTATCGAGCCCGATACACGGTCGTGGGTCGTACATTTTCTGCATGGCAACAAGCTCTACAATCGCGACAAGGCGGCCGCGAAATATCTGCTCGATGTCAAGGTCGACAAGTACTGGGTGGCCTCGACACCGAATGGCATCGGTTACGAAACCGATTTCGTCTATCGGCTGACCTCGGCGGAAGATGGCCGCCTGCTGCATGAGGAGCGGGTGACAGACAGCGGCGTCGATCCTTATTCGATCGCATGGGGCGCGCGCATTGGCGGTGCGGTCGGCCAGGGTGTCGCCGCCGGCATCACGGGGTCGACTGCCGCGATCGGTCAGCGGCCCGCCGGCCTGAGCGGCGACGACGTCCAGATTTCGATTCTCAAGAGCTACCAGATCGTCGTCCGGCGCAATGTCGAGCGCTTTCTGCCGCGGATGCGCACAGCGCTCGCTGCAGGGACATAAGCCAACCGGTTGCCGGCAAGCGAAGGGGCGGGCCCGCTTTCGGCCGATCACGTCTCTGTGACGCAGGCTTGATTTTCTGCGGCCGGAGTCCGACCTCTGCAAAAATCCCGGCCGCATTCGAGGGGAGTGCCATGACCGAGTTTCTGGACGCCTTCATCGCCGCGCAGGCGGCGCAGGACGCCTATGTGGCGGCACTGCCGCAATGGGTGCAGTTCTGGATGTTCTGGATGCTGGCCGTGCTGGGCGTGGGCAGCCTGGTGTTTTCGTTCTTCCGTTCCGAGGCGCGCTGGCTGCTGCTGGCCTTCTTCCTCTCCATCGTCGCGGCGATGGGACTCGGCATGACCATCGGCTGGAACAAGCTCTGGGGCGTCACGCATCTCGTCTTCTGGACGCCGGTCGCCCTCCTCTTCATCCGCCGTTGGGGGCAGATCGACAAGAAGAGCGTCTACGGCGTCTGGTTCGTCGCGGCGCTGGCGACGATGATCGTGTCGCTGGTCTTCGATGCGAAGGATGTGGTGGAATACCTGATGGTGGTCTGAGGGCCTACCGTCTCTTGTACTTCCCTGCCCGCGTTCCCGGCTTTCCGCTCGTCGAACGGCCCTTCGGCTTTGTTGTCCGGGCGACGCTGTCCTCGACAGCCGATTGCCTTGCCATCGGGTCGTCGGCGATGGCGAGTTCGGTGGCTTCGAGGCGTTTGATCTCGTCGCGCAGGCGGGCGGCGGTTTCGAATTCGAGGTCGGCGGCGGCGTCCTTCATCTTGCGTTCGAGCTCGGCGATATGGCCGCGCAGATTGTGGCCGATGAAGGCTTCGTCGGCCTCGCCGGTATCGACGCGCACATGGTCGCGCTCATAGACGCTTTCGAGAATGTCGCCGATGTTGCGGCGAATGCTTTCCGGCGTGATGTTGTGCTCGATGTTGTAGGCCGTCTGCTTCTCGCGGCGGCGGTTGGTTTCGGCGATCGCGCGCTCCATCGAGCCGGTCACCTTGTCGGCATAGAGGATCACGCGGCCGTCGATGTTGCGCGCGGCGCGGCCGATGGTCTGGATCAGCGAGGTTTCGGACCTGAGGAAACCTTCCTTGTCGGCATCGAGGATCGCCACCAGCGCGCATTCCGGGATGTCGAGGCCCTCGCGCAGCAGATTGATGCCGATCAGCACGTCGAAGGCGCCAAGGCGCAGGTCGCGCAGGATCTCGATGCGTTCCAGCGTGTCGATGTCCGAATGCATGTAGCGGACGCGGATGCCCTGCTCGTGCATGTATTCGGTCAGGTCCTCGGCCATGCGCTTGGTCAGCGTCGTGACGAGGACGCGCTGGCCCTTGGCCGCCACTTCGTGACATTCGGCAATCAGGTCGTCGACCTGCGTCGAGACCGGGCGGATGAAGGTCGGCGGGTCGATCAGGCCGGTCGGGCGGATCACCTGTTCGACGAAGACGCCGCCTGTCTGTTCCATCTCCCATGGGCCGGGTGTGGCGGACACGAAAACCGATTGCGGCCGCATTGCGTTCCATTCCTCAAAGCGCATCGGCCGGTTGTCGACGCAGGAGGGAAGGCGGAAGCCATATTCGGCCAGCGTCGATTTGCGCCGGTAGTCGCCGCGGAACATGCCGCCGATCTGCGGCACGGTGACATGGCTCTCGTCGGCAAAGACCAGGGCGTTGTCGGGCAGATATTCGAAGAGCGTGGGCGGCGGTTCGCCGGGCTTGCGGCCGGTCAGGTAGCGCGAATAATTCTCGATGCCGGCGCAGCTGCCGGTCGCCTCCATCATCTCGATGTCGAACTGCGTGCGCTGTTCGAGGCGCTGCGCTTCCAGCAGCTTGCCCTGGCCCTTCAGCTCCTGAAGACGCACTTGCAAATCATGCTTGATCTCCTCCATCGCCTGATTGAGCGTCGGGCGCGGCGTCACATAATGCGAATTGGCGTAGAGCTTGATCTCGTCGAGCTTGCCGGTCTTCTGGCCGGTCAGCGGATCGAACTCGGCGATCTCCTCGACCTCGTCGCCGAACAGCGAGACGCGCCAGGCGCGGTCTTCGTAGTGGGCCGGAAAGATCTCGACGGTGTCGCCGCGCACACGGAAAGTGCCGCGCACGAAGGACTGGTCGTTGCGCTTGTATTGCAGCGCCACGAGGTCGGCGATCAGCTGCTTGCGGTCGAGGCGCTCACCACGCTTCACCGAAAAGGTCATGGCCGAATAGGTTTCGACCGAGCCGATACCGTAGATGCAGGAAACGGAAGCGACGATGATGACGTCGTCGCGTTCGAGCAGGGCGCGGGTCGCCGCGTGGCGCATGCGGTCGATCTGCTCGTTGATCGAGCTTTCCTTCTCGATATAGGTGTCGGTGCGCGGCACATAGGCTTCCGGCTGGTAGTAGTCGTAATAGGAAACGAAATACTCGACAGCGTTTTCCGGGAAGAAGCTCTTGAATTCGCCATAGAGCTGGGCGGCCAGCGTCTTGTTGGGCGCGAGGATCAGCGCCGGGCGCTGGGTGCGGGCGATCACCTGGGCCATGGTGTAGGTCTTGCCGGAGCCGGTGACGCCGAGCAGCACCTGGTCGTTCTCGCCGCGCTCGATGCCTTCCACAAGTTCGGCGATGGCTGTCGGCTGGTCGCCGGCCGGTTCGTATTCCGAGACCAGCTTCAGCGTGCGGCCACCTTCGGATTTTTCGGGGCGTTCGGGCCGGTGCGGCGCGAAGAGCGGCCAGTTGGCGGGGTCGCCCTGCAGCGCGCCCGCCCAGGTTTCGCTGTCGGCGCGGCCTGGCGCGGGCGCAAAGGCGGCGCCGGGCGCTTCGGCAAGGCCCGAACCGCCTTTTGCGGGCAGGGGACGTTCCGAACCCCGGCCGAATGATTTGAACTTGTCGCGCGCCATGGCCCCAATATGGGGCCATGGCCGCGGATTCGCCAGAGTGACGGTCAGCCGAAAATGACGATCAGACTGAGCGCCGCCCATGCGGCGAAAAGCGAGATGCCGAGCACATAGCGAACGCCATGGCCGGTCTCGCCCTGTCGTGTGTCGTCGGTATCGCGAACAATGCCAGTCATGTTACCTCCCGTCGTCCTTGCCGTCGGGGGTGCGGGCGCCGTCTCGAAGGCCCGCACGAACTATCGGGGCCCCGCGTTTCGCGGCCAGTATCATTTATAGCGCGTCTGGGCAGCCGATGCATGCCATTCCGGGCGGAAGGCGGGTTCCGGCGCTTTTCAAGCCATGAGCCTTCTGCGATCCTGCGGCCATGACCGATTCTGCCGCCCCGTCAGCCGTTTCAGGCGCCCACTGGACGATCTACCTGCCATCGCTTGCCGTCGCCGCGGTCTGGGTCGGGGTCTATGTCTGGGCCGATACGCGTCAACCGCCGCTTGCCGCCATTCGCAGCATCGCTTTGGCGATCGAGGCGGTGGTGGTCCCGCTTCTGCTGTTCCATGCGTTCATGCGGGCGCGAAACCTGCGTGTCGAGGTTGCGGCAGACGAGATCGACATGCAATGGGGCTTCACCTGGCGCCGCCGGCTTGCCGTGCCGGTGCGCGATGTGGCTGCCGCCGAGGTGCGTCCTGCCATTGCGCAGAGATTTTTCGGCGGGGGTGCGCTGGCCCTGACGTTCAGCGACGGCACGCGGCGGATGATTGCCGATCTGGCGCAACCGGAATCGATTGTCCGTGCAATCCTTGTCGACAGGGAGAAGACCAGCAAGTGAGCCAGATGATCGAATTCGACGAAGCGGCGGCCAGGTCCGTCGAAGCCATGTATCTGACCCCCGATGTCGTCAGCCAGCGCATGCGCGTGCTCGACATGCTGTCGCCGAAGCCCGGCGAACGCGTGATCGATATCGGCGTCGGGCCGGGACTGCTGGCACACGATCTGGCGCGGCTTGTCGGCGACACCGGCCGGATCGTCGGGCTCGACATGGCACCGGCCATGATCAAGATGGCGCGCACGCGGCTGGCCGCGCTGCCGCAGGCAGAATGTGTTGCGGGCGATGCCACGGCGCTCGACTTTCCCGAGGGTGTCTTTGATGCGGCTGTGTCGACGCAGGTTTATGAATATGTGGCTGACATGCCGAAAGCGCTGGCGGAACTTCATCGTGTTCTGCGACCGGGCGGACGGGTGCTCATTCTCGATACCGACTGGCGTAGCGTGGTCTGGCATTCGTCCGATGAGGCGCGCATGGCGCGCATGCTTGCCTGTTGGGACGGACATCTTGCTGATCCGCATTTGCCGGCAAAGCTCGGGCCGCTGTTCCGGCGCACCGGCTTCACTGTTGCGCGGGTCGAGATCGTGCCGATGCTTGCAGCGCAATGGCAGCCCGTTTCCTATGCGGCGGGGATCATGCGCGCCATTCACGGCTATGCGCGCGGCAATGGTGCGAAATACGGTCTCACGGATGCCGAAACCCAGGCGTGGCATGAGGATCAGCTTCGGCTGATCGAACGCGGCGAGTTCTTTTTCAGCGTCAATCGCTACGCCTTTCTGGCGACGCGCTAGAATGCGTCAGGCGCCGTAAAGTTCCAGAAAGGCATCCACGCACATGTCGATCTTCCTGTCGGTGTCGGCCGGAAGCTGGAAGTCGGCGTCGAAAAGTGCCGGCCAGACGAAGAGCTCCTTCAACATGCCGCTGCCCAGCCGGGCACTGAAGGCCGCGTCATGCGGCTTCAGCATTCCACGTTCGATCATCGCATCCATGACCGCCATTACGCTGTCGTTGCGCCGATTTGCCAGCACGTCGTACATCTCGGCGGCAAGCTTCGGCGCACCCGGCACCTCTGCGATCACGATACGCATCAGGGCGTTTGCATTGTGCTCGAACTGAACGCTCAGATAGGCCCTGCACAGCTTTCGCAGGATGTCGCGGGCACTGTCGTCTGGTGCAACAAGGCCGGAATAGTCGCCGACACTTCGCGCTGCCTGTTTGACCACTGCCGCGAAGAGGGCTTCTTTCGAATCGAAATGCTTGTAGAGCGTCGCCGTCGAAACATCCGCTTCGCGGGCGATATCGGCCATACCGGCGCGGCTGAATCCGTTTCGGAGGAAATTGTCGAGGGCCGCCTTGAGAATGGCGGCGCGCTTCTTGTCGCTGACATTTCGTCTATGCGTGTCCAGACCCAATTTTCTTATCCCTTGAAGGTTTCAGCTATTTCGAGATTCGTTCATGCATCTTGATGTAGGCGTCTATGCAGGCCTCTATCTTGCGATCGATATCGTTTGGCCGGTCGAAGTCCTTCATGAACAGCGCGGGCCAGACGACAAATTCCTTCACCATGCCGCCCAGCATCCGGACTGCGGTTGCCGTGTCGTGAGGCTTCAGGTCGCCGCGTGCGACAAGCGCATCGAGTGCGGCCCTGAACTGTTCGTATCGCGCCGTTACGCCGCGCTCGAACACGGCGCGCGCAAGTTCAGGCGATGACGGAACTTCGGCGATGACGATCCGGAGTATGCCGTTCATCTCGCCTTCGAATTGCTGTCGTGCATAGATGGCGCATATTCGCGTCAGAACTTCGCGCGCCGTTGCGCCTTCGATATTGCCAAGGCCGGGATCGCCGATGTTCTCGTAGACGGCTTCCACAACCGCGGTGAACAGGGCTTCCTTGGACGCAAAATGCTTGTAGAGCGTCGCTGTCGACACGTCGGCATCGCGCGCAATCTCGGCCATAGCCGCGCGGCTGTAGCCACCCTTGAGAAAATTCTCGCGTGCCGCCGTCAGGATCGCCGCACGTTTCGTTTCGCTGATCGTCCTTCGATAGTTTTCCAATCCCAAGCCCAAACCGCCTTCCATAGGCCGCTAGTCGGCCGACGCATACCCCGTTCTCTATACGGCGAAATTGCACTTCATCGGTCAAGCAGAATTGGGAAAACCGTCGTCTTGCCTTACGCGCGCGTCAATCTCAGTTGACCTATACGCTTGAGGCGCGACGTTGGATCAGTCTGTCTTGATTTCAGATCGCATCGTCGTCCGGCGTCGCAAAAACAATGTAGCGCAAGTCCCCGCGCTCCTTCGCGTCGAACGGATAGCATGTCACCAGGGCAATGCCTGTTTCCAGTCCCGGGTCTATTTGCGCGTGTCTGGCATCGACGATTTCTGTCGCGTCGACGATGTAACGTTGTGGCAATCCGTCGGTTGTCGTGATGATGACGGTGTCGTCATTTTTGACATCGCGCAGAAACGAAAAATGCGTATCGCGGTGTCCGGCAATCACCGACGTGCCGCCGCTGCCGGGAAGAGGTGAGCCGGCCAGGTGTCCGGGACCGAACGCTAGCGCCGCGCCACTCGCATTCGACAGCACGATCTGGCTCTTGCCGCTTGCCGGAATTTCGAGCCGGGCAACCGGCCATGCGTCGGCCCAGGGCCAGGCCTTGTGGGGCTGACCGCTGGTCAGAGTCCGCTGCCAGGCGCGTTCCAGCAGGATCTGCGCGACTTCGGCTTTCGCCTTGATATAGAGGCCCTGCCCGACCATCCAGATGCCGAGACCGAGGCCGAGACTGAGCATGATGGCGACGGCCCGGAAACGGGCCGTCGCATCGTGTCGGATCGCGGTCACAGCGGCCGCCCGAAGTCAGCAGGGCGGCGCCATTGCCGCTGCAGCCAGAGGCCTATGGCCAGCAGGGCCGTCAGCATGATGACCAACAGGCCACGAGTGATCATTGTGGCGGCGTCGGTCGATGTCTGGGGCAAGGCGAGGCCGGTCGTTGCGGCGTCAGCTGCTGGCGCCGTTGCTGCCATCGCCAGCATCGGTGACGGAGCAGCGTGCAAAGTGGTGCGCCTTGCCGCCGGCGCGGTCTCGCTGCCGAAGACCTTTTCGTAGTCCCAGCCATCCGGCAGGTTGATCGGCATATCGCGGGTCGTCAGCTCTTCGCCATCGGGGCGCACCGGCGTCACGTCGACCGCGACCAGGCTGGTCAGCCGGCTGACCAGATGGTGGTCGAGCGCGGTTTTCAGAATGTCGCCGTCGTGTTTCTGCCAGTCGCCCTCGATGCGGGCATCGGCCTCAAGCTGTTCGATCTTGCGCCTTGCCCAGAGCTTGCCGATGCCGGGCCGCGTTTGGCCGGCGTCGAGCGGCAGGCGGATTTCCCAGGGGGCGCCGGCAAGCTGGCCTTTCAGCGTCAGCGTACCCTCAGCTTTCGGCATGCGGGCCGACAGGACGATCGGTTCGCCCTTGTAGAGATCGGGGACCGGGTTCGGCCAGCTCTGCGTATTGCGCCCGTCGGGCCAGCTTGCCGCGATGTCGGTCATGACCGGGTTCTGCAGCTTTTCGAAGAGCACGCTCATGCGTTCGGCAACCTGCATCTCGCTGCCGATATGCGTGAAGGTGCCGCGCCCGGCTTCGGCGGCACGGGCCATGAAGTAGCTGTTCGGCGCCGAACCGATGCCGACCGTGAAGATGCGCGATCGGCCGAGATTGCTCGTGATCTCGGTGAAGAGTTCGCGTTCGTTGTAGATCGCCCCGTCGGTCAGGAAAACGACCTGGCGCAAACGCGAGCTGTCGCCGGCATCGGGGTCCAAAAGCGACGCCTTGAGCGCCGGCAGCATCTCGGTACCGCCGTTTGCCTCAAGGTTGCCGACATAGCGGCGCGCGAGGTCGAGGTTCTCGCCATGCGCCGGGACGGCCTGCGGAAAGAGCACCGTCGTCGTGTCGTCGAAGCGGATGACATTGAAGGTGTCGGCGGGCTTCAGCCGGTCGAGGGCCCAGATAAGGCTCTTCTTGGCCTGGTCCATCGACGGGCCGGACATCGATCCCGAATTGTCGATGACGAGGATCACTTCGCGCGGCTTTGCCGCCGAAACGGTGCTGCCCGCGGGCGGCGTCAGCATGACGAGGACATAGTCCTCGTCGCCGACGCGTTCGCGAAAGAGGGCCGCGGCGGGCGCAGATGCAGCGGCCGGTTTCCACACAAGCTCGAAGTCCCTGTTGGCGGGCGTCAGTTCCTCCGCCAGCGTCAGCGTCGCCTTGCGGGTGCCGTCGCGCGACAGCAAAATCTCGTGATGCGCACTTTCGACCGTGCCGAGCGCGAAGCCGGCGTCGAGCGAAATCGCGAGGCTCACCGGGTTGATCTGGCCCATGTCCGGGTGCAGGACCGGCGGCTGTTCGAGATCGAGCGGTTCCCGGGGCGGCAGTATCTCGCCCCAGCCGCCCTCGCCGGGCTTGAAGTCGACAAGCTGTGGCGTGGCACTCTTCGGCACATAGCGCGGCGCAACGACCATCGGGAAACGCAGCGAGAAGGCGTCGCCGTCCTGGCGCACCGTCTGCTGGTACTCGATCTGGACGACGATCGTTTCCTGCGGACCGATATTCGCGACCGAATTGGTAAAGACGTTGGGGCGCTGCTGTTCGACCAGGCTGGCGCGGCGGCCGTCGGCGCGTGCTTCCTCGTAGATCTGCCGCGCTTCCTGCTTTTCCTTGATCTGCCCTTCGATGATGCGGGTGCCGATCACCATTTTCAGCGTGTCGACGGCCGAGTTCTCCGGCAGCGGAAAGACATACTTTCCCTCCACCCAGCCGTCGCCCGGATTGATGAAATGCTGTGTCACGCGGGCCCGGGCGATCGGGCCGGAGATGTCGATCTTGACGTCCGTGGCCAGAAGCGGGGCCGGTACATACTTGCCGGGCTCGGTCGAGTTCAGCAGCAGGGCGCCGCTTTCCACATCCGCCAGACGAACAAGGCCCGTGCTGTCGGCACGGGCCTGATGCTGAGCAAGACTGACGAAAACAAAGAGAGAAATGCAGACGATGAAGAGAATTTGACCAAGGGCCTGGAGCCGGCTCTGCCGTGGCCGGGCAGATGCGGCGCGGCGCGATGTGTAATCCATGATGATGTCCCCGCAATGTGCTGATGCGTGAGGAGCCGATCCTCCTCAGGCGGACAAAGTGTCGCGGGGAAATGGGGCGTTCCGGGTCCGGAAAACCGGCGAGAGCCGCGCCATTTTGAGGCCATTTTGTGACGGCCCCGTTCTGTCAGGGCCGCCAGTCCATCGGGACGTGGCCTGGCTCGCTCCGTATGCGGCCCATCCAACGGCCGATCGCCTTGTAGGGTGTGACGTCGAATCCGCCTTCATGGGCAACATGCGTGTAGGCGTAAAGCGCGATGTCGGCGATGGAGTGCCGGCCGCCGGCAAACCAGTCATGCTTGGCAAGGTGACGTTCCATGACGTCGAGGGCCTGGTAGCCGCGTTCGTGCCATAGAGGGAAGCTGTCCTTCTTTTCCTCGAAGCCGCCGGGCTTGATCGACTGCCAGAAACGGGCGACCGCGATATAGGGCTCATGGCTGTATTGCTCGAAGAACATCCATTGCAGGGCCTGCGCACGGGCCATGCGGTCTTCGGGCAGCATGGCCGTGCCTTCGGCCAGGTAGAACATGATGGCATTCGATTCCGCCAGCGTGCGCCCGTCCTCGAATTCAGCCGTCGGCACGCGGCCGTTCGGATTGAGGCTCAGGAAGTCATCTGTCCGGCTCTCGCCCTTCAGGATATCGACATCGACAAGTTCGAGCGGCAGTCCAAGCTGGTGGGCCAGCAACCTCACCTTGTAGCAATTGCCGCTGTCCTGCATCTGGTAGAGGCGCATGAGCGAGATTCCGTCAGGTGCGCCGGGGGCAACCGGCCGATGTCAGTACCTCGGCGAGGCGTGTCGCGGCCTTGCCGATCTCTGCCTCGGGCACCGAGGCATAGCCCATATATAGACCCGGCCGGCCGGGTTCCAGCCGGTATAGCGAAAGCGGGCTGACATGGATGTCGGCCGCGGCTGCGGTCTGGGCCAGCGCCGTGTCGTCGGCTCCGGACGCCAGAAAGGCCGAGAGCTGCAGACCGCCTTCGCCAGGCGCTGCTTCGAGCCAGGGCGCGAGATCATTCTCCAGCGCCTTGAGCAGCAAGTCCCGCCGCTCGGCATAGAGCGCCCGCATGCGTCGTACATGTCCGCCAAAATGTCCCTCCCCGATAAAATCGGCCAGGGCGCCCTGAATGGTGGCGGGCGGCACATGGCCGGTGATGCGGATGGCGGTGCCGAAAGCGTCGACCAGATTTTCAGGCACGATCAGATAGCCGATCTTGATGGCCGGAAACATCGTCTTGGCGAAGGTGCCCATGTAGATGACCGAGCCGGCACGGTCGAGGCCCTGCAGCGAGGCGATGGGGCGGCCCTGATAGCGGTATTCCGAATCATAGTCGTCCTCGAGCACCCAGGCACCGCAGCGGCGCGCATGATCGAGCAGGGCGAGGCGGCGCTGCAGCGACAGCGTTGCGCCGAGCGGAAACTGGTGGGATGGCGTGACATAGATCAGGCGGGGCGCTGCGTGCCGGGCGATGCCCGCCGCGACATCGATACCGTCGGCATCGACGGGCACCGGCACCAGCGCCGCACCGGCGCCCATCAAGGCGCCGCGCGCGCCGAGATAGCCCGGATCCTCGATCCAGACCGGATCGCCGGGGTCGAGCAGCATGCGCGCCGTCATGTCGAGGGCGCCCTGCGCGCCGACCGTCACGATCACCTGCTCGGCCGTGCAGACGACGCCACGTGCCGCGCCTGCATAGGCTGCAATCGCCTCGCGCAACGCCTGGAGGCCGATGCCGACTTCGTAGCCCAGATTGCCCCGTCGCGGGTCGCGCGCGTGACGGGCGAGCAGGCGGCTCCACAGGAGGTTCGGAAACCGGTCGACCGCCGGCAGGCCGTGCAGGAAGGGCCGGCCTTCGCCGCGCCTGTAGGTGGGCGCGGCGCGGCGGGTGGCTGACAGCGCCTGTCCGCGCTCCGACAGACCGCGTGTATTGCCTGTCGGCCGTTCCGGGATCGGGCGCCGGGCCTGCCGGTCCATCTGCAACAGGCTGTCGGGCAGGACTGCAGCGACACGGGTGCCGGCGCCGACCTGTCCTTCCAGATAGCCCTCTGCGGTCAACTGATCATAGGCGGTCAGCACAGTATTGCGCCCGACCCCGAGGTCGCCGGCAAGGCTGCGGGACGAGGGCAGGCGCGCGCCGGGGTGCAGCCTTCCATCGAGGATGGCCTCGCGCAGTGCGTCGTAGAGCTGGCGATAAAGCGGGGCCTCGGCCCCATTGTCGAGTGCCAGCGTTCCGAGGGGCAGGGGGCTTGCGGGCATGGCGGCATTCCTCGTGAACTTCAGTGGACCTATCATATTTTGTCAAATGGACCTTTTGATAGAGCCAATTTCGGCAAATGGTGCGGGCCGGGTCAATCCGGAGCCGAGGAGAGCGCCATGCTGGAAATGAAACCGAGTTGCGAGAAGTGTGCGGCGCCGACGCCGAAAGACGGCGCGGCCGAAATCTGCAGCTTCGAATGCACCTTCTGTCCCGGTTGCGCCGAGACGATGGGGCACATCTGTCCGAATTGCGGGGGTGCGCTTCTGACGCGGCCGCCGCGGACGCTGGACGTCTGAAGGGAGTTTGTGATGAGCAACTATGAGACGTCGGCGGCGCACCGGGTGCGGCAGGTGCCGAAGCGCGCAACTTACGACCGGCCGACGATGCACGACATTCTCGATGCCGGTTATGTCGCGCATGTCGCCTTCATGGGCGGGGCCGGCCCCGTGGCGCTGCCGATGGTTTATGTCCGCGATGGTGAAAGCGTTCTGTTGCACGGTTCGCGCAAGAGCCGGCTGATGCGGATGATCGGCGGCGGCGTACCGATCTGTCTGACGGTCACATTGATCGACGGGCTGGTGCTGGCGCGCTCGGCCTTCCATCACTCGATGAATTATCGCTCGGTGATGGCGCATGGCGTCGCCGAGACCGTCGCGGAGGCGGAGAAGCCGCGTGCACTTGACCTGTTCACGACCCGTGTCCGGCAGGGGCACCCGCCCGAGACACGGCCCGCCAATGCGCAGGAGTTGAAGGCGACGCAGGTGTTGCGGCTGCCGCTGGTCGAGGTCGCCGCCAAGGTCCGCAGTGGCGGGCCGCTCGACGATCCGGAAGATATGGACCTGCCGGTCTGGGCCGGCATCGTGCCGATGCAGACGGTTTTCGGCGAGCCGGTGCGCGACATTGCCGCCGTGCAGGCGGATTAGGAGAAGAGATCATGTATGTGCCACCGCGTTTCGCGCAGGCGGATCGTGACGAATGTATAGCGCTGATCGAACGGGAGCCGTTCGGCCTCCTCGTGACGGCGGGCGCGGACGGCATGCCTTTCGCTACTCATATTCCCCTTCATGTCGAGCGGCGCGGCGAGGAGGTTGTGCTTGTCGGCCACGTCGCGCGGGCAAATCCGCATTGGCAGGCCTTCGACGGCGCACGAGAGGCGCTTGCCGTGTTTCAGGGGCCGCATGGTTATATCTCGCCTGCCTGGTATTCGACGGCGGGGCGCGTGCCGACATGGAATTACATTGCCGTGCACGCTTATGGCGTGCCGCGCATCGTCGACGATGCCGGTGCCGCCAAGGCGATGATTGCGGCGCTTACCGATCGCTTCGAGCGCGCGCGTCCCGCGCCGTGGTCCGTGGATGTGCTGCCGAATCGTGATGTCGGGAAGTTGCTGACCGCGCTTGTCGTCTTCGAGATGCCGGTCGCACGGTTTGAGGGCAAATGGAAGCTCGGTCAGCACATGGCGGAGGCGGACCGCATGGGGGCCGTCGCCGGGCTCGAACGGGAAGGCGGCGATGCGGCGCTCGCCGAAGCCATGAGAATGGAGAGGGAGGCTGTCTGATGCATGGACTTATTGTGGGCGGGATATTTGTGCTGGTCGGGTTGCTCAACGCCTATCCGGCCATCGGGATGCTGGGCGCGAAGCAACTTGCCGGACTTTACGGTCTCACCTTCACCGACACCAACCTGCTGACCCTGATGCAGCATCGGGCCGTCATGCTGGGGCTTGTCGGTGCCTTCCTGATCGTGGCGGCCTTCCGCCGCGAACTTCAGCTAGCGGCTTTTGTTCTCGGTTTCGCCAGCATGCTCTCCTTTGTGGTCTTCGCCCGGCTGCAGGATGACCCGAGCCGATGGATATCGAAGGTGGCGGTAGCGGATGTGGCCGGCTCGGGACTGCTGTTCGTTGCCCTCGTGCTTTATTGGCTTCGCGGCTAGGAAGGCGGTTGCGTGGGCCCTCGGGGCGGCATAGGTTGCAGCCGCTTTTCGGACCAACCGCCCTCATGGAGACCGTGTCATGGGCTTCCTTTCGGACTCGCTATCGCGCATCAAGCCGTCGGCAACCATTGCCGCGACCCAGAAAGCACGCGACCTGAAAGCGGCCGGTGTCGACGTCATCGGCCTTGGTGCGGGCGAGCCCGATTTCGATACGCCGGACAACATCAAGGAAGCGGCCATCGCGGCTATCCGGCGCGGCGAAACCAAGTACACGGCCGTCGACGGCATCCCCGAGCTCAAGGCGGCGATAGCGGCCAAGTTCAAGCGGGAGAACGGGCTCGACTACAAGCCCGCCCAGTGCTTTGTCGCGCCCGGCGGCAAGCCGATCATCTACAATGCGATGATGGCGACCTTGAACCCCGGCGACGAGGTGATCATTCCCGCGCCTTACTGGGTGTCCTATCCCGACATCGTGCTGCTGGCCGGCGGTACGCCGGTCTTTGCCGAAGCGGGCATGGCGACAGGTTTCAAGCTGCAGCCGGAGGCGCTGGAAAAGGCGATCACGCCGAAGACCAAGTGGCTGATCTTCAATTCGCCGTCGAACCCGACAGGTGCCGCCTATACATGGGACGAACTGAAGAAGCTGACCGACGTACTGGTGAAGCATCCGCATGTCTGGGTGCTGACCGACGACATGTACGAGCATCTGACTTATGACGGATTCAAGTTCGCGACACCGGCGCAGGTCGAGCCGAAACTCTACGACCGTACGCTGACGATGAACGGCGTCTCGAAGGCCTATTCGATGACCGGCTGGCGCATCGGCTATTGTGCCGGGCCAATCGAACTCATCAAGGCAATGACGACGATCCAGAGCCAGTCGACGTCGAATCCGACCTCGATCAGCCAGTGGGCGGCTGTCGAGGCGCTCAACGGACCGCAGGACTTCATTGCGGAACGCGCGCAGAGCTTCAAGGAGCGTCGCGATCTCGTGGTATCGATGCTCAATCAGGCGACGGGCATGAAATGTCCGACGCCGGAAGGCGCGTTCTATGTCTATCCGTCTTGTGAGGGCTGTCTTGGCAAGACGACGCCGAAGGGCAAGCTGATCGAGACCGACAAGGATTTTGCCGAAGCGCTGCTGGAAGAAGAAGGCGTTGCCGTCGTGCATGGTGAGGCATTCGGTCTGGCGCCCTTCTTCCGAATCTCCTATGCGACCTCGACTGAGAACCTCGTCAAGGCCTGCGAACGGATTCAACGCTTCTGCGCCAGCCTGCGCTGACGAAATCTGAAACCGAAGGGCCCCGCGCGAAGCGCGGGGCCCAATTTCATTACACTTGATAGCCCATGCTGCGAAGCTGCGCCTGCAAAGCGGCCATGCGCGTGGCATCGGAGGGGTGGGTCGACATCAGTTCCGGAGGCGGCGCCTGACCGGTGCGCTGTTTGGACATGTTCTGCCAGAAGCGCAGCGACTGCCGCGGATCGTAGCCGGCTTTCTGCATGTAGGCGACGCCCAGACGGTCGGCTTCGAGTTCGTGCTGGCGCGAATAGGGCAGCAGCACGCCGAATTGCAGGCCGGCGCCGAGTATAGCGGCAATGGCCCCGGGATTGCTGACATTGGCGCTCTGCAATCCGATCTGCGCCGCCTGCATGCCGACGCCGGCCGCCATGTGCTGGCTATAGCGCTCGGCCGAATGGCGCGCTGTCACATGTGCCGTTTCGTGCCCCATGACGGTGGCGAGCTGATCGTCGTTTTCCATGCGCTGGAAAATGCCCTCGTAGAATCCGACCTTGCCGCCTGGCAACACAAAGGCATTGGCTTCCTTGCCTTCGAAGACCGTGAACTCCCATGGCTGGTTCTGGAGGTTGGCTGCGGTGACAATCTTTCGTCCGACTGTCTGCAGGCGCGTGTTGAGCTTCCTGTTGGTCGAAACCTTCTTCTGTTGCCGCAGCTGGGTCCATGCGGATGCAGAGAGCTGGCTCATCTGCGCTTCCGAAACCAGCAGCAGCTGCTGCCGTCCGAGTGCCTTGTTTTCGACACAGCCGGTCAGTGCAACGACATATCCCGCCGCGAGGCCGCGCACGAGCTGGCGCCGGTCGAGTTCGATCGGCTTCGTGTCGAGAAAACGGAATGTTGTCTCCATCGGCAGCCTCCAGTGGATGGGTCGACGCGTTGGCACTCTAGGGCAGGGTTAACGGTCATGTCGCCTGAATATGATACGATTTACATTAGAGAAATTCTAATAAGCCTTGCAATCCTTTGTTCCTGAACTATATGGAGTGTGTACCCTTTGAAAGGAGGCAAATGTGAAAGTTGACACAGGCATTGCAGCGAAGGACCGGAGCGAGATCGCCGAGGGGCTCTCGCGTGTTCTGGCCGACACCTACACGCTCTATCTCAAGACGCACAATTACCATTGGAACGTGACCGGCCCGCATTTCCGCACCCTTCATCTGATGTTCGAGGAGCAGTACCGCGAACTCTGGGCGGCGACCGACGAGATTGCCGAGCGCATCCGGGCGCTGGGCGCCTTTGCTCCGGGCACCTATGCCGAATATGGCAAGCTGACCTCGCTGCAGGAAGACAATGGCGTGCCGAGCGCCGAACAGATGGTCAAGAATCTCGTCAAGGGCCATGAGCAGGTCGTCAAGACCGCGCGCGATCTCTTCAAGGAAGCCAGCGAGGCGGATGACGAGGTGACGGCGGATCTGATGGTGCAGCGGATGCAGGCCAGCGAAAAGACCGCATGGATGTTGCGGAGCGTTGTCGAATAAGGCGCTGTAACTTTCCGTCACGCGATTTGATGCGGCAAGCGCCGTGACTGCGGATATAAATCCCGGTCATGGCGCTTTCCGTTTCTCCGTCTCTGGTGATTTTCGACTGCGACGGCGTGCTGGTCGATACCGAACCGGTGGCCAACCGTCTGCTTGTGCGCGTGCTGGCGGAAGACGGTTTCGACATTTCATACGAGGAATGCCGTCGGCTCTTTGTCGGGCGAACGATGGAATCGGTCATGGCGCATGTCGAGGCGGCAATCGGCCGCCCGCTGGGCGATCACTGGCCGGCTCATATCCGCGACGAGACGCTGAAGGCCTTTGCGTCCGGCGTATCTGCGGTGTCCGGCGTGCAGGAAGTGTTACGGCTGCTCGCGGACCGCAGTATTCCCTGTTGCGTTGCGTCCTCCGGCAAGTTCGAAAAGATGCGGTTCACGCTCGGCAGGACCGGGCTTCTGCCATTGGTCGAGGGAGTATTGTTCAGTGCCGAGCAAGTGGCGCACGGAAAGCCGGCGCCCGATCTCTTTCTGCATGCGGCGGCATCGATGGGTCATGTACCCGAGACCTGTCTCGTCATCGAGGATTCCGTGCCGGGTGTGCGGGCCGCAGTAGCGGCCGGCATGCCGGTACTCGGCTATGCCGGCGACCCGCATACGGATGCAGCCGCGCTTGAATGTGCGGGCGCTCGTGTCTTTGACGACATGAGCGCCCTGCCGGGGCTTATCGGTCTGGGCTAGGCCGTTCTCGCAACGTCCAGGCCTTCGCCGGTCATCAGCCAGCGGGCGCAGACATCGCCAAGCTTCTCGCGTGCCAGCGCTTCATAGGCGGCACTCTCCTCCGCGCTCAGAGCGTCACGCCAGCGGCCGTTGGTGCCCTTGTTGATGAAGGTCGACGCGCCACCTTCCCAGAGCGCGCCGCCGAGCGGTGCGGACTTGTCGGCGTTCTTCTTCATATAGTCGAAGCTGCAGTGTTCCAGTATCGCCGGCCACCTGGTCTCATCGATGGGAATATCGAGAAATGCCGCAATCCGCCGGATTTCGCCTGGCATATCGCGTTTCAGATTCTCGAAATGCACGACGAGAATGTTCGGCAAGTGCCGGATCGCCCACCAGCCCGACACATTCTCCCAGAAGGACCAGAAGGGATAGCCGTCCTTCTCGATCCATGTATTGAAATAGGTCTTCACATCCGTGGTGACGCGTCCGAGCTTTTCGCCGACGAGACCCGGCGTTTCGTTCAATGCGTCATAGAAAGCATCATTCGCATTGGCGTGATGATGATACATCGACCAGAGGACGTCGCGTCCGTCACGTCCGATATAGATGTATTTGGCCTGGGGTGAATAAACGAGGGCGTCCACCGGTAGATGTGTCTTCATGAAACGGCGATGCGTTTGCGCCTCCATCAGCGGCAGCTTGATCTCGGGCGGCGGTACGCGCAGATCGAGCCATGGCGACAATTCGCTCACCGGAACGTCTTCGGCGCCGTTGAAGATCAGCTGGCCTACAATCTGCTGGGTCCATGTCGTGCCGGCCTTGCCATAGGTCGAGATCACGATGTCGTCGTTCCGGAATTTGAAATCATTCCAGACTGTCGATTGAAAGTGGTTGCTGTGCAGCTCGCGGCTCTTTTTGGGCCAGGTGACGTCCGAGTCCATTGGGGTTTCCTTGCAGCAGGGGTGGCGGCGAAGACTATCCCTGTGCGGAGGGTTCTGGAAAGCAAGAATCGACATCGAAAACGCCACCCGGATTGGCGTCCGGATGGCGTTGTTCCGAGGTCTGTGTCGCCGGGGGTCGGGCCCTGCGCGCCGGAAGCTACTCTGCGGCCTCTGCGTGGGCTTCCTGGGCTGCCAGCCAGCGTTCGGCTTCGAGAGCGGCCATGCAGCCCATCCCGGCTGCCGTCACCGCCTGACGGTAGATGTCGTCGGTCACGTCACCGGCTGCGAAGACACCGGCAATATTCGTCGTTGCCGTGCCCGGCACCGTCTTCAGATAGCCGCCCGGCTTCATGTCGAGCTGGCCCTTGAAGAGTTCGGTGGCCGGCGCATGGCCGATCGCCATGAAAACGCCGTCAGCCTTCAAGTTGCGCGTCTCGCCTGTCTTGACGTTCCGGATGCGCGCACCGGTGACGCCGGGCGGATTGTCGGTGCCGAGAATTTCGTCGATGGCCGAATCCCAGATCACTTCGATCTTCGGATGCTTGAACAGGCGGTCCTGCATGATCTTTTCGGCGCGGAACGTGTCGCGGCGATGAATCACCGTCACCTTGGTGGCGAAGTTGGTCAGGAACAGTGCTTCCTCGACGGCCGAGTTGCCGCCGCCGACGACCAGCACTTCCTTGCCGCGGTAGAAGAAACCGTCGCAGGTGGCACAGGCCGAAACGCCGAAGCCCTGGAATTTCTGTTCGGACGGGATGCCGAGCCATTTCGCCTGGGCACCGGTTGCAATGATCAGCGCATCGGCGGTGTAGAGGGTGCCGCTGTCGCCCTTCAGCACGAAGGGGCGCTTCGAAAGATCCGCCTCGACGATCGTGTCGGCAACCATCTCGGTGCCGACATGACGCGCCTGTGCCTCCATCTGCTCCATCAGCCACGGGCCCTGGATGGCTTCGGCAAAGCCCGGGTAGTTCTCAACTTCGGTCGTGATGGTGAGCTGGCCACCGGGCTGGATGCCCTGAATGAGTACCGGTTCCAGCATGGCGCGTGCGGCATAGATGGCGGCCGTATATCCGGCCGCGCCGCCGCCGACGATCAGGACTTTTGCGTGTTTCTTGTCGGACATGATGTTTCCGTGTCGCTTCGGGATGAGGCAGGGGCGGCGGGTCCGCACCCCACTATATAGGGGTCTGGCGGGCCCGCCAAAGGGTCCGGTTTCAGAGCGCTTCGGCGTGGGCGCCCAGATAACTGGCGACGCCTGCCGCATCGGCCTTCATGCCTTCGTCGCCCTTGTTCCATCCTGCCGGGCAGACTTCGCCATGCTCTTCGTGGAACTGCAACGCATCGGCCATGCGGAGCGCCTCGTCGGCGTTGCGGCCGAGCGGCAGGTCGTTGACGAGCTGGTGGCGGACGACGCCCTGGCGGTCGATCAGGAAGGTGCCGCGCAGCGCCACGCCGTCCTTTTCGATCAGCACGTCATAGTCGCGCGCGATCTGCTTGGTCAGGTCGGCCACCATCGGGAACTTCACCGGCCCGAGGCCGCCATCCTTCGGCGCAGTGTTGCGCCAGGCGGCATGGGTGAACTGGCTGTCGACGCTGACCGCGACCACCTTCACGTTCATTGCCTCGAATTTCGGCACGCGGTTCGAATAGGCGAGGATTTCCGAGGGGCAGACGAAGGTGAAATCGAGCGGATAGAAGAAGACCAGACCATAGGCGCCGTCGAGATGGGCGCGGAGATTGAAATCCTCGACGATCGCGCCATCCGGCAGGACGGCGGCGGCGGTGAAATCGGGGGCCTGTTTGCCTACGAGAACGGCCATTGCGGAAACTCCTTTGCAGATTGTTCGTTGGGCGGGCCTGTGGTTTTCCGTTAATTAGACGCATTCTAAAATTTGTTCAAGCGAAAATGCTGCACTGCGACAAACTGGCTCGGTCGTATGAGGCGGGAGGCTGTGGCCGAAACGAGGTCGTCATTCTGGCACCGGCTTCTTCGCGGCGCGTCTGGCCGGCGGCCAAGGCTGATGATTGGCGCTGGCGCTTGACCGAAAATCCTTATCTCTTGTCCATGACGTCTTTGTTCCATGCGTTCAATTGCCGTTCGGGTGCGGTTCGGGCAGATACCGCGCAGACAATTCCCGTTCAGAAAAAAGGATGATGAGCCATGGCCAGAATGTCGTCTTTCGTTGCCATTGGTGCCGCTGCCGCCGCTGCGGGCTTTGCGTTGTTCGCGAGCGTTCCGGTGCAGGACAAAGCGCCGTCCGAAGCCGACCTTGCGATCCTGCTGGATCCGCGGCTCGTCGCGCAGAATCAGTGCGGACGCGGGGGCAGGGAGCGTGCGGCGTTCTTCAAGCCGTCCTTTCAGTGGGCGCTGGCGGCGTCGGCACGCGCGTCGACCAACCCGGCCGAGCGACTGCCGCTCTGGCCCGGCCTTGGCGACCGTACCGTCCGGATCACGACTGCGAGCGATGAGGCGCAGGCCTATTTCGATCAGGGTTTTGCGCTGCTCTACGGCTTCAATCACTGGGAGTCCATCCGTGCCTTTCAGGAGGCGCAGCGGATCGATCCCGATTGCGCGATGTGCTACTGGGGCGAAGCGAAGGCGCGCGGGCCCAACATCAATGCGCCGATGGATGCGGGTGAGGAAGATCCCGCGCTTGCCGCGATCAACAAGGCGCTGGCGCTTGCAGACAAGGTTTCCACAAAAGAGCGGTTGCTGATCGAGGCGCTGGCGTTGCGTTACGTGGCGGATCAGGAGGCGACGCGCGCGGACCTCGACAAGCACTATGCCGAGGCGATGGAGAAAATTCACAAGCGCTATCCCGGCGATCAGGACATCGCCGTGCTCTATGCCGAGGCGCAGATGGATCTGTCGCCGTGGAACTATTGGGAACGCGATCACCGGACGCCGAAGCCGCATATTGCCGGCGCGATCGCGGCTGTCGAGCGGGTGCTCGCCGCGAATCCGAAGCATGCGGGCGCCATCCATCTCCACATTCATCTGATGGAAGCCTCCGCCATGCCGGAGCGCGCGGAGAAAGGCGCGGATCGTCTGGCCGACCTGATGCCGGGCTCCGGACATCTCGTTCACATGCCGGGCCACATCTATTTCCGCATCGGCCGCTATCTCGATTCACTCGAGACCAATCTGCGCGCGGTTGCGGTGGACGAAGCCTATCTGGCGAAGACAGAAGGGTCGCCCATCTATCGCTACGGCTACTATCCGCACAACGTCCATTTCGTTCTGGTCTCGGCGCAGATGGCGGGCGATGCAAAAACGGCGCTCGAATATGCGCGGAAACTTGACGGGCTCATTCCCTTCGAGGCGGTGACATCCGCCGCCATCGTCCAGCCGGTCAAGGTGGCGCCCTATTATGCCTTCCTCGAATTCGGAACGTCGGACGACATCCCCAACATGCCCGAACCGCCCGCCAATCTTCCTTTCGTCAAGGGAATCTGGCGCTATGTGCAGGGTGTCGCCGCCGCGCGGGCCGGCGATCTCGCGGCGGCGCGGGCCGAGGCCGATGCCATCGCCGTGCTGCGGGACGACGGGGCACTGGCAGCACTTGCCGCCGCGAATGTGCCGGCGGGAGATATCCTGCTTCTCTCCGAAACGGTGCTGCGCGCCCGTATCGACCAGCACGAAGGCAATCTCGATGCGGCGCGCGTGAAACTCGAACAGGCGCTCGTGCTCCAGGACGGCCTGATCTATTCGGAGCCGCCCTACTGGTACTATCCGGTCGAACAGACACTGGCCGCCGTGTTGCTGGAAGCCGGCGAGGCGGATGCGGCGGTGGAGCAGTTCCGGGCCGCGCTTGTCCGTCACCCCAACAATGCGTGGTCGCTCTACGGACTGATGAAGGCGCAGGAGGCGGCAGGCGATGCGGGCGCTGCGCGCTACACGGCGGACTTGCTGAAGAAGGCCGCCTTCGATCCGGGCGCCATCACGCTCGACCGGCTGTAAGTCCTTACTCCGGCCGGTGCGGCTTTCACGGCCGCCGCACCGGCCGGGGGCAAGACTCCGATCAGAATCCGAACATGTGATCGAGGCAGAAGCTCTTGTCGCCGTTGACGAGGCCGTGGAAGCCGAAGAGGCGGCAGGTCGTGTCGCGGATGATCACATAGCCGGTGCCGCCCATCCGTTCGCGCTCCTCGGCATCGAACACTTCCGACAGGCGCCAGTGGAACGAACCGCCACAGGCGATTTCGATCTTCCTTTCGGCAACCGGCCGGCCCTCGGCGTCATGCAGGATCAGCAGCGTCGAACTCTTCGGGTGCCAGGGCGTCGAGGCCGGATAGATCAGGTGGCAAAGCGTGTCGAGCGCACCGTCTTCGAGCGCCGGCCCGGCAATGCGCAGGAACAGGCGTGTCGTCAGCCCCGGCGGCTTGTTGGTGTAGCTTTGCGGTTCGTCCTTGTAGATGACGGCCGTGTTGTAGATATGGGCGCCGAAAATCGTCTCGGCCCGGTGACCGCTCGCTTTCTGTTCGAAGCGGCCCAGCGCGTGCAGCCAGCCATTGCCGTCGCCGCCGTCGCGGAAGTCGTAGAGAAACTCGACATGGCCATAGCCTGACGGCAGCTTGACGGCCTCTTCCGCAATCCAGGCTTCGATATCGACTTCGACGCTTTCGCGGCGCGGGATGCGGCCGAGGAATTTCGTTGCCACGGTCGTGCCGGTGGCGTCGATCATTTCGGCGCGGATCGGCATTTCATGTTCGTCGCGCGCCATCGGCGTCGGCAGCATCACGGTCGAGAACTTGTCGCGCGGCAGCACCGGCAGCGGCATGATGTAGCCCTTGCCCATGTGCTTTTCGAGTGTCGCGATTTCCGGGTTCGGCTTCAGGTCGGTGCGCTCGACATTGGCATGGGCGAGACGGCGCTGGCCGGTTTCGCGCAAGACCTCGTAGCGCGGGCGGACGAAATAGCGCCCGGCGACGATCTCGATCTGGTCGGGCCATTTCGCCTGCGGCAACAGCGTGTCGACCGGAATGGCGCGGGTGCCGAAGGGCGGGATCTCGTCCTCGTACCAGGCGATGTCCTGCGCACCCATGATGTTGAGTCCGACCGTGCGTGGCGGAATCGGCATCGGATGCGAGTTCTGGATGTAGAGCGTCACACTCTCATCGGCGTCGCCGGCCGGCATGCCGGCATAATAGTCGGCCGGCCAGGCATTGGCGTCGTGGCTGCAGGAGAGCGCCAGGCCGCCTTCGCCATAGATATCGAGGGCATATTTGACGACGTCGTGCCCCTTGATACGGATCGCATGGATGAAGAGCGAGCCGGCGAAGTCGTCGAGGCCGAAACGGTGACGCACCTCGGCACTGTCGATGATGAAGGGCGCGCCCGGCGCCGGCAGCGGCTCGCGCCATTCGGCCAGTTCGGCACCCTTTTCGTCGAAGAGGCAGAGCCAGAGTTCCGGTTGCTCGGCACCATGCAGCGCCCAGTAATTGGCGCTGGCGACGCGGGTGTGCAGGCCGTCGGCGCCGTTTGCGCCCTTGCGGTCGCGCAGCAGCGCGAAGTTGGTGGCGAAATTCATCGGGTCGAGATAATTCGCCTTGTTGGTCAGCATGTCGTCGGGCAGGCGGATGTCGTCGAGCGTCGCGATGCGGGCGCCTTTCGGGAAGACATGCGCGATAGAGGGCAGCGTCTTCTGCGCATCGAAAGTGAGCACCAGAACCGCCTTCGCGCCCGACGCCGCGATGGCGCTGACCGGTTGCGCGTCGTGGCCGAGAAAGGCGCCGCCAAGATCCTCGACGCGTTGCACGTAGTAGCCGGCGATCTTCAGGCGCGACAGATCGTAATAGGCGTGAAAATCACTTACCGTGCCGAGCGGATCGTAGATGGCGACGGGCCCGGCGCCGGCGAGGTCGGCGATCAGCGCCTTGCCTTTCGGTGCCGTCAGCGGATGGCCGAGCGCCTTGAACAGCGTTGCGCCGCCGGCATTGTTTCCGGGCCGCCAGCCATGCGACAGATCGGCGTTCTTGAAGGTTTCGATCTGAAGCGCCATGCCTCTTGTCCTTGTTCTTTGTCTTGCCCGCAGGCGGGGCTCAATGAGTTCCGGCGGCGGATTGCGTTCCGAAGGGGTTGATGCGCTTCAGGAAGGCCGAAACGCGGTGACGGCGCTGTTCATGCGCGACCACCGTTTCGTCGCGCACCCAGTTCAGCTGGATGGCGCGGCGCGGGCCTTCGAAGGGTTCGTGCCCGTGCCACGACTTGTCCGAGCGCTTGAAGACCAGCAGCGTGCCGCCATTCGGCGAGACTTCCTCGGCCGCGTCGTTGAGATCGGTTGCGGAGCGCAGGATGCGCAGCCGGCCGCCATCCTTGTCCCATTCCTGGTTCATGTAGAGCAGGACGGTGATGATCTTCGATTCCGTGTCGGTGTGAATCTTGCCGTTGTTCCTGGCGCAGTTGCCGCGCACCGTGACCATGGTCGGGTTCGCGGAGAGATCGAGACCGAATTTCTCCTCGATCGCCTGGCGGAAGGCCGGTCCCTCCATCTCCTCGAGCAGCTCCTCGAAGGACCCCTTGATCTCCAGTTCGCTGGGCGGGATCGAGCCGGTCGAGGTGATCGACGGAAAATCGGCGACGACCTTGTCGAATTCGGCGGCGCGGATGAAATTTGGTACCACCAGATATTCGTAAGGATCGGTCTTCAGCGGCGTAGCGCGCAGCGCGTCGATATCGAGAAGGCTCATGGTTCGATGCCCTTGATTGGTCCAGCCCGTCGGCTTCGTGACGGCGATTTTCGGAAGCCCCTGCGCGCTTCGCAACAACACAAATGTCGCGGCGACGCCTTGCCGCGCCTTGTTAACCCTTTCGGGCTTCTGCCATGCATGCGCGCAGCCGCAGGGCGATCGCTTCCGCGATCTCATCGGTAGCATTTAATGGCGCGTACTCCCAGCTTTCAAGGCGGCCCGTGAAGGGTCGTGCCGCGCCGCTGGCATAGATGCCGTCCAGGAAGCGGCGGAACTTGGCTTCCTTTTTCCGGCGGTGTGCCTCCAGTTCGATCACATGCACGGGCTTTCCGGTGAAGGCTGCCTCGCCAACCATGTTGACGGAATCGCAGGTCACGATGACGGCGTCGGCCAGGCCCAGAAAGCCGAAATAGGGGTTGTCGCCGCTGCCGTCCCAGACGATGGCGGGCTTGTCCTCGAGCGCGGCCCGGATCGTCTCGGTCTGCGCCGCGCCGGTCCGCCGCGACGGCGTCACCATCAGGCCGGCGCCTTCGCGTTCGGCCAGCCCGGCCAGCTGCGCGGCGATGCGGGCGGCGGTATCCTCGCTCAGTCGATAGACCGCGTTGCTGCCGCCCAGCAACACGGCGATGCGCGGATGCGGCAGATGCGCCACTTGCGTTGCGAAACGCGCGGCCTCGGCGGCCAGTTTCTCGCGTGTCAGGCGATGTGGCGAGGCCAGTGTCGAGAGCACGTTCGGCCCTTCCAGCCGGTCATGGGCTGGCGCCCAGACGAAATCGAAATGCGCTGGTGCCACGCGCGGATCCTGCAGGATGACCGTGAAGGTCCGGCCGGCCGATTGGCGGCGGATCATGCGCGCATAGGGAATCGACTGGCGGCCCGAGGCGATCAGCAGGTCGGGCCAGGGCGGAGCGATGTCGGCTTGCGGCGCCGCCGGGCCCCATGGGGCCAGCCATTTCCAGGGGCCTCTCGGCGCCACGCGTTTGATCTCGGGCGCCGCCCCCAGCGCCTCGGCGATGCCGATGGCCTGGCTTTCGAAGCCGGCCATGCCGTTGGTCAGAACCCAGACGCGCAGATTGCGGGCGGTCTCGCTGACAGGCGGAATTTCGGTCATAATCGTGCGCTACTGGGTAATTTTATTGCTGAATCGCGGCGGCGTTGAGAGTAAGGATTACGCCGCCAATCACAAGCCATGAGGGAAGGCGCCGATCCATGAAGCGGGCCAAGCTCGACAAGATCGACCTGCAAATCCTCGCCGAGCTCCAGGCTGACGGGCGGATCACCAATGTCGAACTGGCCTCCCGTGTCGGCATTTCGGCGCCGCCCTGTCTCCGGCGCGTCCGGGCGCTGGAGGAGGCCGGCCTCATTCAGGGCTATCACGCCGATCTCGACGGCCGCGCGCTCGGCTTCGAGGTCACCGTCTTCGCGATGGTCGGGCTGCACAGCCAGGCGGAAGCCGATCTCAAGGCCTTCGAGGCCGCGGTCGCGACCTGGCCGCTGGTCCGCGAATGCCACATGCTCAACGGCGAGATCGATTTCATCCTGAAATGCGTCGCGCCGGACCTTTCGACCTTCCAGAGCTTCCTGACCGAGAAGCTGACGCCGGCACCCAATGTCGCCAGCGTGCGCACCTCGCTCACCATCCGGCAGTCGAAGCATGAGCCCGGCGTGCCGCTCGAAGCGCTGGAAGAGGACTAGCGGCCGCCTATCTGAATTCCACCTTCAGGACTTCGTAGCTTTTGCCGCCGCCAGGCGTCACGACCTCGACCGAGTCGCCGGCCGATTTGCCGATCAGCGCGCGCGCCAGCGGCGAGGTAATCGAGATGCGGCCCTTCTTTACATCGGCTTCAAGCTCGCCGACGATCTGATAGGTCGATTCCTCGTCATTATCCTCGTCGACCAGCGTCACGGTCGCACCAAACTTCACCGTGTCGCCCGAGAGTTTCGAGACGTCGATCACATCGGCGCGCGAAATCTTGTCCTCGAGCTCGGCCACGCGGCTCTCGTTGAGGCCCTGCTGTTCCTTGGCCGCGTGATATTCGGCGTTCTCGCTGAGGTCGCCATGGGCGCGCGCCTCCGAGATCGCCTTGATGATGCGCGGGCGCTCCACGGATTTGAGAAACCTGATCTCGTCTTCCAGGGCCTTGTAGCCTTCGGAAGTCATTGGAACCTTTTCCATCTCGCTCGACGATCTCTCTCAAGGTTTGCCCCGCCCGGAAATCCCGGGTCGGCGGGTGCGGTCCGCATCATGAAAAATCCCGCCAGGCGCTCGGGGCGCCCATGAAGGCGGGTGACGGATGACGATTGTGGGTCAGCGCGGCGGGAAAGGTCAAATCCGTTTTGTGCCCGCCGCCGCCCGGCCTCGTTATTCCGCCGCGTTTTGCCCCATATTGTAGGACTGCAGCGAGGCAACTTCCAGTTTGCCCTTGCGGATGGCTTCAATGCCCTCGACGGCGGCACGGGCGCCGGCCACGGTCGTGTAGTAAGGCACCTTCATCATCAGCGCGGCGCGGCGCAGCGACATCGAATCGGTCAGGGCCTGTGCGCCTTCGGTGGTGTTGAAGACCAGCGCCACCTCGCCGTTCTTGATCGCGTCGACGATATGCGGGCGGCCTTCCAGCACCTTGTTGATGGTCGCGACCTCGACGCCCTGTTCGGCCAGATAGCGCTGCGTGCCGCCGGTGGCCACCAGCTTGAAGCCCATCGCGATCAGTTTTCTGGCCGGCGCGATGATCTTCGTCTTGTCGGCATCCTTGACCGACACGAAGACCGTGCCTTCGACCGGCACTTTCGTGCCGCCGCCGAGCTGGCTCTTGGCGAAGGCGACGGCGAAGCTCCTGTCGAGACCCATCACCTCGCCGGTCGAGCGCATTTCCGGCCCGAGGATCGTGTCGACACCGGGGAAGCGCGCGAAGGGGAAGACGGCCTCTTTCACCGCGACGCGGCCCTCGACCTTCGGCTTCAGGTCGAAGCTGGCAAGGCTCTTGCCGGCCATCACCTTGGCGGCGATCTTCGCCACCGGCACGCCGATCACCTTGGCGACGAAGGGCACAGTGCGCGAGGCGCGCGGATTGACTTCGAGCACATAGATCGTGCCGTCCTGGATGGCATATTGCACATTCATCAGCCCGCCGACATTCAGCGCCAGCGCCATCTCGCGCGTCTGGCGTTCGATCTCGGCGATGGTTTCGGGTTTCAGCGAATAGGGCGGCAGCGAACAGGCGCTGTCGCCCGAATGCACGCCGGCTTCCTCGATATGTTCCATGATGCCGCAGATGACGACGTCCTTGCCGTCGCACAGCGCATCGACATCGACTTCGATGGCGTCGCGCAGATAGTAATCGATCAGCACCGGGCTCTTGCCCGAGACGATCACGGCTTCGGTGATGTAGCGGTCGAGATGCGCCGCGTCGCGCACGATCTCCATGCCGCGCCCGCCCAGCACATAGGAGGGGCGGATGACGACCGGATAGCCGATGCGCTCGGCAATCGCTTTCGCTTCCGCGGCCGAACGGGCGATGCCGTTGGGCGGCTGCTTCAGGCCGAGCTTGCCGAGCAGCGCCGAGAAGCGGTCGCGGTCCTCGGCCAGATCGATGGCGTCGGGCGAGGTGCCGAGGATCGGAATTTTCGCACGTTCGAGATCGCCGGCCAGTTTCAGCGGCGTCTGCCCGCCGAACTGCACGATGACGCCGGCCAGCGTCCCCTTCGAGCACTCGACATCGATCAGTTCCAGCACGTCTTCCGCCGTCAGCGGTTCGAAATAGAGACGGTCCGATGTGTCGTAGTCGGTCGAGACGGTTTCCGGATTGCAGTTGACCATGATGCTTTCGATGCCGATCTCGTCGAGCGCGAAGGCGGCATGGCAGCAGCAATAGTCGAATTCGATGCCCTGACCGATGCGGTTCGGCCCGCCGCCCAGGATGATCGCCTTCTTGCGGTCCGACGGATCGGCCTCGCAATCGGCGTGACCGTCGAAATCGGTCTCGTAGGTCGAATACATGTAGGGCGTCAGGCTTTCGAACTCGGCCGCGCAAGTGTCGATGCGCTTGTAGACGGGCCGCACGTCCAGCGCGCGGCGCGCGGCGCGCACCGCGTCTTCTTCCATGCCGCAAAGTTCGGCCAGACGCGCATCCGAAAATCCCATCGCCTTCAGCCGGCGCATATCGGATTTGGTTGCCGGCAGGCCGTCCGCGCGCACCGCCGCCTCGGCGTCGATCAGCCCCTGCAACTGTTCGAGGAACCAGGGATCGTAGGAACAGGCCGCGTGGATCTGGTCGTGGCTCATGCCGTGGCGCAGTGCCTGCGCGATCACCAGCAGGCGGTCCGGCGTCGGCCGGCCCAGCGCGGCGCGGATCGCATTCTTGTCGTCGCCTTCGCCCATGCCGGGCACCGCGACTTCGTTGAGGCCGGTGAGCCCCGTTTCCATCGAGCGCAGCGCCTTCTGCAGGCTTTCCTGGAAGGTGCGGCCGATGGCCATGGCCTCGCCGACCGATTTCATCGCCGTGCCGAGCAGCTTTTCGGCGCCTGCGAATTTCTCGAAGGCGAAGCGCGGGATCTTGGTCACCACATAATCGATGGTCGGCTCGAAGCTCGCCGGCGTCACCTTGGTGATGTCGTTCTGCAATTCGTCCAGCGTGTAGCCGACGGCGAGCCTTGCGGCGACTTTCGCAATCGGAAAGCCGGTCGCTTTCGAGGCGAGGGCCGACGAGCGCGAGACGCGCGGGTTCATTTCGATGACGACGAGGCGCCCGTCCTTGGGGTTGACCGCGAATTGCACATTGGAGCCGCCGGTCTCGACGCCGATCTCGCGCAGCACCGCGATCGAGGCGTTGCGCATGATCTGGTATTCCTTGTCGGTCAGCGTCAGCGCCGGGGCAATCGTGATCGAGTCGCCGGTATGCACGCCCATCGGGTCGATATTCTCGATCGAGCAGATGATGATGCAGTTGTCCGCCTTGTCGCGGACGACTTCCATCTCGTATTCCTTCCAGCCGAGCACGCTTTCCTCGACCAGCACTTCGTTGACCGGGCTCGCGTCGAGGCCGCTTTCGATGATGTCGGCGAATTCCTGTTTGTTGTAGGCGATGCCGCCGCCGGTGCCGCCCATGGTGAAGGAGGGGCGGATGATCGCCGGCAGGCCGACGAAGTCGAGCGCCGCCATCGCCTCTTCCATGTTGTGGGCGACGCGCGAGCGCGGGCTTTCAAGCCCGATGCGGTCCATCGCGTCGCGGAAGAGCTGGCGGTCTTCGGCCATCTCGATCGCTTCGCGCTTGGCGCCGATCATCTCGACGCCGAATTTTTCGAGCACGCCCATATCGGCCAGCGCCAGCGCGGTGTTGAGCGCGGTCTGCCCGCCCATGGTCGGCAACAGCGCGTCGGGCCGCTCCTTCTCTATGATCTTGGCGACGACTTCCGGCGTGATCGGCTCGACATAGGTGGCGTCGGCCAGTTCCGGGTCGGTCATGATCGTCGCCGGATTGGAGTTGACCAGGATGATCCGGTAGCCCTCGTCCTTCAGCGCCTTGCAGGCCTGGGTGCCCGAATAGTCGAACTCGCAGGCCTGGCCGATGATGATCGGCCCGGCGCCGATGATCATGATGCTTTTTATGTCGGTGCGTTTGGGCATGGATTATCCGCGTGCCTCCTCGATCAGCTTGACGAAGCGGTCGAAGAGATAATGTGAGTCCTGCGGCCCGGGCGAGGCCTCCGGGTGATACTGCACCGAGAAGACGGGCTTGCCCTTCAGCCGGATGCCGCAATTCGAGCCGTCGAAGAGCGAGACATGCGTCTCCTCGAGATCGGCCCCGAGGCTTTCGCGCGAGACCGCGAAGCCGTGGTTCATCGAGGTGATCTCGACCTTGCCGGTCGTGTGGTCCTTGACCGGATGATTGGCGCCGTGATGGCCCTGATGCATCTTTTCGGTCTTCGCGCCGAGCGCCAGCGCCAGCATCTGATGGCCGAGGCAGATGCCGAAAACCGGCTTGCCGCTGGCAACCAGCTTTTTGATTTCGGGCACCGCATATTCGCCGGTCGCGGCCGGGTCGCCGGGACCGTTCGACAGGAACACCCCGTCAGGCGCCAGCGCCAGAATGTCCTCGGCCTTCGTCTCGGCCGGCACAACCGTCACGCGGCAGCCGGCGCTGGCAAGGCAGCGCAGGATGTTGCGCTTGACGCCGTAATCGATGGCGACGACGTGATGTTTGAGATTTGCCGCCGGCTTGTGACCTTCGCCCCAGACCCAGCGCGCCTCGTCCCATTTGTAGGGCTGGCCGCAGGTGACGTCCTTGACGAGGTCCATGCCGACAAGCCCCGGCCAGCCGCGCGCCTTTTCGAGCAGCGCGGGCACGTCGAAATGGCCGGCAGGATCATGCGCGATGATGCCGTCCACATAACCCTTTTCGCGGATGCGCCGCGTCAGCGCGCGCGTGTCGATGCCGGAAAGGCCGATGATGCCGCGCGCCTTCAGCCAGCCGTCGAGATGCTGCGCGGCGCGGTAGTTCGACGGGTTGGTGATATCGGCGCGGATCACCGTGCCGCGCACGCCCGAGGCCGACGCCATGTTCGAGGTTTCGATGTCCTCGTCATTGGTGCCGACATTGCCGATATGCGGGAAGGTGAAGGTGATGATCTGACCGGCATAGGAGGGGTCGGTCAGGATTTCCTGATAACCGGTCATTGCGGTGTTGAAGCAGACCTCGCCGACCGCTTGGCCGGTGGCGCCGATGCCGCGGCCTGAAAGCACCGTCCCGTCCTTCAGGATCAGGAGGGCGGTCGGCTTTTCGGCGTCGGTCATGGTCCGGCTCTTTGCTTCAGGCGTCGTCAGGCTCATGCCGATTCCTCCCCGGAACTTTGCGGGCCCTCGGGCGCGCGCCGTTCCGTGGCGGCTTTCGTCGACACCTTCATACTGACGACTCCAGGGGAGGACGCGCCTGCCTTCGGCTTGCCCGCAAGCGGGCAGGGGGCGGAAGCCCCCGGCGGCAGACTCGGTTTCCCGTTGAATTTGGCGGACACTAAGGGATCGGCGGATTTCCGTCAAGGCGGCGTGTCGCCGAAATAGATCAACAAAATCAGCCTGTTACGAGATGTGCGGCGGCGTGTCTTTGAATTGCGCCGCCAAGGCGATTGGTTTAGCGTGGCGCCGATTCCGGCCCCGGCCTTGCGCCGCGGCGTCATCATGGAGCGACCGGATGAGCGATACCCTGCGCGACCGCATCAAGGCGGGCCTGACCGAGGCCACCAAGGCCCAGGACAAGCGGCGCATGTCGACGCTGCGGCTGATCCAGGCGGCGCTGAAGGACCGCGACATTGCCGGCCGCACCGACGGGCGCGACGCCGGCGTGGGCGAGGCCGAAATTCTCGAAGTGCTGGCCAAGATGGTCAAGCAGCGCCGCGAATCGGCCGAGACTTACGAGGCGGCCGGCCGTGTCGAACTCGCCCAGCAGGAGCGCGAGGAAATCGACATCATCGAAAGCTTCATGCCGAAACAGCTTTCGGATGCCGAAACGGAAGCGGCGGTCGCCGCCGTGATTGCCGAAACCGGCGCCGCAGGCATCAAGGACATGGGCCGCGTCATGGGCGAGCTGAAGAAGCGCCATGCCGGGCAGATGGATTTCGGCAAGGCCGGCGCCATCGTCAAGGCGAAGCTGGCCTGAACGCGCCGACTCGCTATGGCCGGGGCCGGGTGGCACAATGGCCGACCGATCCCGAGCTTGAGCGGCGACCCCCATGTCCTTCCCCAAATCCTTCCTCGACGAACTGAAGGGGCGCATCCGCGTCTCGGAGGTCGTCGGCCGCAAGGTCAGGCTGACGCGGCGGGGCCGGGAGTTTGTCGGGCTTTCGCCCTTCACCAACGAAAAGAATCCGAGCTTCACCGTCAATGACGACAAGCAGTTCTATCACTGCTTCTCGTCGGGCGAGCATGGCGACGTCATCTCCTTTCTCGAAAAGACCGAGAACCTCTCCTTTCTCGAAGCGGTGGAGCGGCTGGCGGCCGAAGCCGGCATGGAAATGCCGAAACGCGATCCGCGCGAGGCCGAGCGCGAGAAGGAGGCGGCCTCCCTCATCGACGTAATGGAGATGGCGGCGCAGTTCTTCCGCCAGAAGCTGGCCGAGGGCGCGGGCGCCGAGGCGCGGGCCTATCTCGAACGCCGCGGCATGAAAGGCAAGACGCTGGAGGATTTCGGCGTCGGCTACGCGCCGGGCGACGACCGTGCCGACCGCACGGCGTTGTTGCGCTATCTCAAGTCGCGCGACGTGACGCCCGAACAGATGGCCGAGGCCGGGCTCGTCATTTCCGGTCCCGACATTGCCGAGCCTTACGACCGTTTCCGCAACCGCGTGATCTTTCCGATCGCCGATGCGCGCGGCCGCGTCATTGCCTTTGGCGGGCGGGCGCTTTCGGCCGATGCCAAGGCCAAATATCTCAATTCGCCCGACACGCCGCTCTTTCACAAGGGCCGCGTGCTCTACAACCTGCACCGTGCGCGCAAGGCCGCGCATGACGAAGGCACGGTGATCGCGGTCGAGGGCTATATGGATGTGGTCGGCCTCGCCCAGGGCGGCATCGACCACGCGGTGGCGCCGCTCGGCACGGCGCTCACCGAAGACCAGATCGCACTTCTCTGGCGCATGGCGCCCGAACCGATCCTCTGTTTCGACGGCGACAAGGCGGGGCTGCGCGCGGCCTTCCGCGCGGTCGAGCGCGTGCTGCCGCTCTTGAAGCCCGGCCATTCGCTCCGCTTCGCGCTTCTGCCGGAAGGCAAGGACCCCGACGATCTGGTGCGCGAGGAGGGATCGGCGGCGATGCGCGCCGTGCTCGATGCCGCGCGCCCGCTGGCCGAAATGGTCTGGGAAAAGGAAGTCGCCGCCGGCACCTGGGACACGCCGGAGCGCCGCGCCGCGCTCGAGGCGCGGATCGAGGCCGTGATCGGCATGATCGGCGATGCGAAGGTGCGCGGTCATTATGCCGAGGATCTGCGCGGCCGCATCGCGCGGATGTTCGGGCGTGGCGCGCGCGGCAGCGGCCAGCCGGGGCGCGGCGGGCCGATGCAGTCCGGCCGTTTCGGCGCGGGTGGCGCCGGCGGCAGCCGGCCCTGGCGCGGCCGCCAGGGCTTCGGGCAGGGCCATGGCTATGTGCCCCCGGTCACGCCCGAATTGCGCCGTTCGGCCATTGCCAGCGGTCTGGCCGGGGGTCAGGGCCGGGAAGGCCTGCTGGTCCTCACGGTGCTTAACCACCCGGAACTCCTTGAGAATTACGCCGAGGAATTCTCCAGTGTCGAGATCCGGACCCCGGCGCTTGACAGATTACGCAATGAAATCATAGATATAGCCGCCCTTCATGCGCCTCTTGAAAGGGAGGCGCTCAAGGACCACTTGCTGAGCAGGGATTTGGCGGAAATTGCGCGACGTCTTGAGGCCGGTCCGGCCTTTGTCGGCGACCGTCATGCTTGGCCCGATGCACCGCCCGACGAGGCGGAAGCGGGCTTCCTGCACACGTTGGCGCGGCACCGGCGCGCGATCGCGCTGGAGGCCGAATTGAAAGCTGCCGAGCGTGTGCTGGCCGAGGAGATGACGGAAGAAAACTATGCCCGGTTCAGGGCCATTCAGGAGCAGATCGAGCGCTCCGAACTGGCCGACGGACTGGGATAGGATTTCGGGTTTTGAGTTTCAGGGGATCGGGTCAACCAGCGGGATTTTCGAGGGCGTGCGGCGCTGGCGGGTGATGGCTTGAAGGCCATCCGGGGAAACGCGAGCGCACAAGAGATCAGACGAGAACGAGGGAAGCGTGGCGGCCGGGCGGCGTCCGGCGGTACGTCTTTCTTTTATGTTTGGTGCTGATCGCCGCGCTCTCGCTGGACCCCGGCGGCCACGGCCCTAAATGACAGCATGAACCCGGCGCCTGCGCCGGGCCTCAATCAGGCGGAGAACGACTGAATGGCGAGCAAGACAGCGGAACAGACAGAAGCCCCCGAAGCGGCGCCCGAAGTGGCGCAGGACGGGCCGCTTCTCGACATGTCCGATGCGGCGGTCAAGAAGATGATCAAGGCTGCCAAGTCTCGCGGTTTCGTCACCTATGACGAGCTCAACAAGGTGCTGCCGTCGGAAGAATTCTCCTCCGAACAGATCGAGGACACGCTCTCGATGCTCTCCGAACTGGGCATCAACGTGGTCGAGAACGACGAGGTCGAGGATCAGGCGGAAGGCGACGGCGAGGCCGATGCCGACGGCGAGAGCGACGACGAGGACCGCCCCACCGGCAAGGCGGTCGCCACCACGACCACCACCAGCACGGCGCTCGACCGCACCGACGATCCGGTGCGCATGTATCTGCGCGAAATGGGCTCGGTCGAACTGCTGTCGCGCGAAGGCGAAATCGCCATTGCCAAGCGCATCGAGGCCGGTCGCGAAACCATGATCGCGGGGCTCTGCGAAAGCCCGCTGACCTTCCAGGCCATTATCATCTGGCGCGACGAACTCAACGAAGGAAAGATCCTTCTCCGCGACATCATCGATCTCGACGCGACCTTTGCCGGCCCCGACGCCAAGAAGGTCGATCACAGCCAGGCCGCGCTTGCCGGCGAGGCGCCGCCGCGCATCGAACCGGAAGAGGAAGAAGTCGACGAGGACGGCGAGGACGACAATTCGATGTCGCTGGCCGCGATGGAAGCCGAGCTGAAGCCGAAAGTGCTCGAGACCTTCGACAAGATCGCCGCCGACTACAAGAAGCTCCGCAAGCTGCAGGACCAGAAGGTCGAGCTGGCGCTGAAGGGCGAGGATTTCGGCGGTGCGGCCGACAAGAAATATCAGAAGCTGACCTCGGACCTGATCGACGAGGTCAAGAGCCTCTCGCTCAACAACAACCGTATCGAAAGTCTGGTCGAGCAGCTTTATGCGATCAACAAGCGCCTGATGGGCCTCGAAGGCCGGCTGCTGCGCCTTGCCGAAAGCCACGGCATTCCGCGCGAGGAATTCCTGAAGCAGTATTTCGGCAACGAACTCGATCCCAACTGGATCCGCCGCGTCAGCCGCCTCAAGGGCAAGGGCTGGGCCGGCTTCACCAAGGACGAACGCGACCAGGTCAAGGATCTGCGTCAGGAAATCCAGACGCTGGCCTCCGAAACCGGCCTCGACATTTCCGAATATCGCCGCATCGTATCGGGTGTGCAGAAGGGCGAGCGCGAAGCGCGCATCGCCAAGAAGGAAATGGTCGAAGCCAATCTCCGCCTCGTCATCTCCATCGCCAAGAAATACACCAATCGCGGCTTGCAGTTCCTCGACCTGATTCAGGAAGGCAATATCGGTCTGATGAAGGCGGTCGACAAATTCGAATACCGCCGCGGCTACAAGTTCTCGACCTATGCGACATGGTGGATCCGTCAGGCGATCACGCGCTCGATCGCCGACCAGGCGCGCACCATCCGCATCCCGGTCCACATGATCGAGACGATCAACAAGCTGGTGCGCACCTCGCGCCAGATGCTGCACGAGATCGGCCGCGAACCGACGCCGGAAGAGCTCGCCGAAAAGCTCGGCATGCCGCTCGAAAAGGTCCGCAAGGTTCTGAAGATCGCCAAGGAGCCGATCTCGCTGGAAACGCCGATCGGCGACGAGGAAGACAGCCACCTCGGCGACTTCATCGAAGACAAGAACGCGATCCTGCCCATCGACGCGGCGATCCAGTCGAACCTGCGCGAAACGACGACCCGCGTGCTCGCGTCCCTCACGCCGCGCGAGGAGCGCGTGTTGCGCATGCGCTTCGGCATCGGCATGAACACCGACCACACGCTGGAAGAAGTCGGTCAGCAATTCTCGGTGACGCGCGAACGCATCCGCCAGATCGAGGCGAAGGCGCTGAGGAAGCTGAAGCATCCGAGCCGTTCAAGGAAGCTGCGCTCGTTCCTCGACAACTGAGACTGACGCACCCGTCACAAGAATCAAAGCCCGGATCGAAAGGTCCGGGCTCTTTGTCATCCCCCAAAAATAAACTTATCCCCGCCCGCCAAACCATCACCATATTGATCCGTACCCGCTCCTGCGAAGGGCGTATCCGGATTGTCCGAATGCGGGGAGGGGGTGTCGCGGTTCTGGGGCGCGTGGGGCTAGGCCATGTGCAGACGGAATGCGGCGCGCGGGGCGCGTGCGAAGGACGCCGCCCCCACATGCAACATGCACATGTACCCACATGTGCGGCCGAGTTCGACACACGCCCCGCGCATCCTTCACGTTGAAGATCGCAAGTTCGCGTGCCGAAACCCCGGAAGCATCGCTTCGCGGGGCTTTCGGTGCGTGGCGTTTCAGATGCGGGCGGCGGGTGTCAGAGAGAGGTTTCGTCGGTGGCCTTCTTCGCCGCCAGCTTCTTCTTCGGCCTGGCGGCTTTCGCGGCCGCCCGCTCGGCCTTGGCCTTGGCGGCGGCTTCCTCGGCGTCGCGGGCGAGGCGGAGTTCGCGCAGCCGCGCGGTCTTGGCCGCGGAGGCCCGCGCGGCGGTCTCGTTGAGGCCATGCGCGACAATGCTGGTCTGGTCGGCCTTGGACAGGCGCGCCTCGGCGGTCTTGAGCTTGACGTGAAAATTCCTGGCCGTCATGGCTGGTTCCTTCCGCTGGTTGCGCGCCGGGCATGAAAAAAGGCCGGGTTGTCCCGGCCTTTCCCAATCATCCCGCCACCCTGCCGTTACATCCGTGGTCAGGGCCTTGCGATGAAAAGCGACAGGGCCTCGGCCCCGGCTTTCGCCGGACGGGCATTCCCGCTGCACCCTGAGGCGCGCGAAAAGCCACGATTTCCGTCGCTTTCATCAATATGGGGTGCCACGGCCCGAATACAATGGACAATCGGGAGACAATCGGCCGGTGCGGCGCTCAGCCGGCGATTTCCCAGACGATGCCGTCCCCTTCGCGCCGGGCCGAAAGGCGCAGCCGGCGGTTATGGACCGCCAGCGCGCCGGTCCAGAGCTCGTTCCAGGCCGCGAAACCGGCATCTCCGGGGGCAAGCCCGTCCATCAGGCGCCAGCCCTGCTGATGCAGCAATGTGCGGCCGCCGGTTTCGGCGATCTCGACCGTCTCGCCCTGTGCGGCGGCCATGGCTGCGAGGTAGCGCGCGAAGTCGCCCGGCGCGCCGGGCGCGATGCCGAGCAGGGCGGCCGTCTCGTCGTAGAACTGCATGCCGACCAGCCGCGCCGCATGGCCGAGATGCGTCCGCGTCTCGGCCGGTCCGAACAGCTCCAGCAGCGTCGGCAGCAGCGAGCGCACATATTCCATCGCATAGGCGCGCTCGACCTTTTTCAGCCGCTCCTCGGGCCAGCTGGCGCTGTCGAGCTGCGGCGCCCTTGCGGGGTCGAAATCGGGTGCGCTTTCATCGGGTGCGAAGCGGACGCGTTCGCTTTCGGCGATTTCGCGGCCGTAGTCGTAATAGTAGCCCTCAAGGCCCGGTGCGCCTTCCACCGTCTGGCCGGTACAGACGAAGCCGAGCCGCGGATTGCCCAGCGAGACGCCGTTATGGCCGTGCCAGCCATGCAGCATCGCCTCGTTGACCCGCGCCGGAATGGCGCAGATCGCCGCGCCCTGCCAGATCCAGCGCGGCGGCGGATAGCGCACCCAGGCCTTGGCGTCGCTTTCGGGCATGTATTCGGTTTTGACGCCGCCCAGCGCATTCGAGAAATAATGATACTGCGCGCAGGCGACCGCGTCGGGCAGATCGTCGAGGCCGAGCTTTTTCAGGCCCGGCAGGAATTTCTCGAGATGCTGGCGGCGGAAATGGCCGAAGACGAATTGCGCCGCCGCCTCGGCGCTCTTGCGCGTCACCAGCGTCAGCACGAGGCCGGTCATCAGGGCGTTGTAGAGTTTCGCAACGGCCTTGTAGCCGGCGAGGGAGGGGGCAGGCGTCATGCGGGGCGAACTCCCCTGTCGCGATGGTGGCGGGCGCGCACGAGGCTCCGTTTTACGTCGCGCGCGCCGCAAGTCAATCGCGGCCGGGTTTCAGCAGCAGGCGCCGCCTTCGGCGGCCGCGTCATTCGCGCCGAACGGCATCTGTGTGCCGCAGCCCTCGAAAATGCCGTAATGACGCGCGAAATCGCCGATGAAGTCGAAATGCGGCGCCAACCGGCTTTCCTTCAGCATGCGCCATGTATTGCCGCAGACCGGGAAGACGCGGCCCTTCTCGATGCGGTGATGGGCGTCCAGCGTGAAGACATCCTCGGCATGGGCGATGCCGCCCCTGTAGATCACGGCCTGGCCGTAATCCTCGCAAGCCGGTTCGAGACCGTCGAGCTTGAAGAGCCGGTAGGTTGCCGAGAAGAAGCGCGCCGGCCCCAGCGCGCGGCGGATCGCGGCGTCGGTCACCGCGAGCGGCCGGTCGGCGACAAGGCGCGGATCGGCAAAGCCCGCCTGTTTCGCCAGCGTCAGGAAATCGTTCCAGTAGAGCGCGCCGCCCAGGCATTCGCCGAGCAACACCGGGTCGTCGCGCAGGGCCGGGTCGAGGCGGCGGTCGGCATAGACATCGGCGAAATAGAGTTCGCCGCCCGGCTTCAGCAGCGACCAGGCGCCATCCAGCACCGCGCGCTTGTCGGGCGAGAGATTGATGACGCAGTTCGAGACGATGATATCGAAGCTTCCCGGTTCGAGGCCGAGATCGCCCAGGCCCTCGATATAGCCTTCGCGAAAATCGACATTGCTCTGCGCATGGCCGAAACGTTCGCGGTGCCATTCGCGGTGGGCGCGGGCGACGGCCAGCTGCTCGGCCGTCATGTCGACGCCGGTCACCGAGCCGCTCTCGCCGACCAGGCGCGACAGCGCATAGACGTCGCGGCCGGCGCCGCAGCCCAGATCGAGCACGCGCGCGCCCTCGAGCCTTTCGGGAATGACGAGGCCGCAGCCGTAATAGCGGCTCAGCACCTCGTCGTGAATCTCGGACAGCACGGTGCGGATATGGGCCGGCGTCGCCGTCACGTCGCAACAGGCATCGGTCTTGAGATCGGTCGAGCCCTGCAGCGTCCGGCCGTAATATTCCTTCACCATCTCGACCGACATCCGCGCCTTCTCCGTTTTCCCGTGAGCGATGGCGCGAGCCTGCCCGGCGCGGGGGCTCACCGTCCAGTCACAAGATGGAGAGGAAGACGGATGTCCGGCACACGCCGTCTCAGTCGATGCGGATCACCAGCGTCACATTGGCCGACAGCGTCTGTTCGCCGGCCGCCACGGGCACGCTCGAATCGCGTTCCATCGCCATCGCCGCCTTCATGTACATCGGCTGGGGCATGCTGACGCCGCCTTCCGAAATGCTCTGGATCGGTCCCAGCGCCACGCCGGCGGCGCCGGCATAGAGCTTGGCCTTGCGGAGCGCATCGGCGACGGCCTTCCTGCGGGCTTCGTCGATCAGCGGTTCGGGCTTGTCGATCGAGAAGCGGATGCCCGAAAGCTGGTTCGAGCCCAGGCTCACCACGCGGTCGAGAATGCCGCCAAGGGCATCCAGATTGCGGACCCTGACGGTCAACTGGTTCTGCACACGGTAGCCGCTGATCTTCGGCGTCTGCGGCCGGTCTTCCGGCTGCATCTGTTCGTAAACGGGGTAGACGGAGAATTGCGAGGTCTGCATGTCGCGTTTCTCGATGCCGGCCTCTTCCAGCCCCTTGAACACGGATTCCATCGCTCTGGTGTTGGCGGCCAGCGCCTCGGCGGCGGTCTTGCCCTCGGTGACGACGCCGGTATCGATCCAGGCGATGTCGGGAACGCCGACGGCCTCGCCCTCGCCGGTGATGGTCAGGGTGCGTTGCGGCGGCGCATCGCTCGCCTGGGCCGGCGCGGCAAGCAGCGCGGCGAACAGCAAGGGAGCGACAAGGGCGGCGAGAGCGATACGGCGCGGCATGGAGATGCCTCCTGTGAATGCGTCTGGGGGCGGAGCTTCGGCGCCGAACGGGGCGAAATTGCGGCGCCTGTCCACCCCCCGAATGAGGCGGGGGCCTCACCGGTTTGCGCAATGGCGCCCGGTCGCCCCGGCGCCGAAATTGAACGGGAAATCTGCCAATAAATCCGCCCATGATGCAAGAGACTGGCCAGTGACGTTTCAAGTGACGGTTCGCTATTCCGACGGGACGACGCGCGAGATGGCGGTTGCGCCCGACCAGACCGTGCTGCAGGCGGCCGAGGAGAACGGCATACCGGTCGTCAGCGCCTGCCAGAGCGGCGTCTGCGGCACCTGTGTCGGGCGCTGCATATCGGGCGACTACGAGGCCGGTCATGTCGTCGGCCTCAACCGTTCCGAACGCGCCGAGGGTCGCATTCTCGCCTGCCAGACCCGCGTCCGTTCCGATTGCGTGGTCGAGTTCGAATATCCCTTCGATGGCAATGCGGCGCGCATCGTGGCCGGCGAGGCCGTGGTGACGCGTGTCGAGCGTCTCGCGCCCGAGACCATGTTGCTGGCGCTCGACATTTCCGGCCTGCCGGCCGCGCCCGGTTTCCGGCCCGGCCAGTTCGCCCAGCTCGAGGTGCCGGGCAGCGGCGTCTGGCGCAGCTATTCCTTTGCCCATGCCGATGACGGGCGCGGCGAGGTCGAATTCCTGATCCGCCTGCTGCCGGAGGGCGCGATGTCGGACTGGCTGCGCCGTGCCGCGCCCGGTGCGCGGCTCCGGCTGCGCGCGCCGAAGGGCGATTTCCATCTGCGCCAGGTCACCCGGCCGATCGTGCTGATCGCCGGCGGCACCGGCCTCTCGGCAATCCTCGCCATGGCCGAACAGCTGGTCGCCGAAGCCTGCCCGCAGCCGGTCCGTCTGCTCTACGGCGTCACGCGCGCCGACGATCTGGTGCTGACCGACAGGCTCGACCGCCTCGCCGCGGCGCATCCGGATTTCAGTTGGGAGGCGATCGTCGCCGAGCCCGCGCCCGGATGGCAGGGCCGCCGCGGCCTCGTCACCGATCTCCTCGCCGGCACCGATCTGCACGGCGGCGCGGTCGACATCTATCTCTGCGGTCCGTCGGCCATGATCGATGCGACGCGGGCCTGGCTGGCCGCGCGAGGCTTCGGCCAGGCCAGTCTCTGGTACGAGAAGTTCCTGCCCAGCGGGCCGGCCGCTGCGGGGCCCGCCGCCGCGCCGCCCGCCATCGACATCGCCGCCGCCCGGCAGCGCGGCCGCGGCACCGCCATCGTCATCGGCGGCTCGATCGCCGGCATGTCGGCGGCGCGGATGCTCGGCGATCATTTCGAGAAGGTGATCGTGGTCGAGAAGGACCAGGATCATCGCCGCATGGAGGGCCGTCCCGGCGCCGCGCAGGGCTGGCATATCCATCATCTGCTGGTCGCCGGCCAGCGCCAGCTCGAAACGGTCTTTCCCGGCATCATCGACGAGATGGTCGCGGCCGGCGCCTTCCGCGTCGACATGGGCGAGCAGTACCGGATCATGCTGGCGGGCGCCTGGAAGAAGCCGGTCAGCAGCGGCGTCGAGATCATCTGTGCCGGGCGGCCGCTGCTCGAATGGTGCGTTCGCCGCCGTCTCGACGGCGATCCGGCGATCGACTACCGCTACGAAAGCGAGGTCACCGACCTGGTGCTCGACCGCGATGCCCATGCGATTGTCGGCGTCGTCGCCACGCGCAACGGCGCGGCCGAATTTCTGCCGGCCGAATTCGTCGTCGATGCTTCCGGCAAGAACACGCCGGTGCCCGCCGCGCTGGCCCGTCTCGGCCTCGATGTGCCCGCCATCGAGGAAGACGAACTCAACTGCTTCTATTCGACCATGCAGCACCGTGTGCCGCCGGGGCGCGCGCGGCAGGACCGGGTAATGACCATCTGTTATGCGCACCGGCCGCATCAGCGTTACTACGCGGCGCAGTTCCTCACCGACAGCAGCCGCACCACGCTGGCGACCAGTCTCGTCGGCTACAATTTCTACAGCCCGCCGCGCAACGAGACCGAGTTCCGCGCCTTTGCGCGGCAGATGCCGACGCCCGAACTCGCCGCCGAGATCGAGGGGCTCGAACCCTGTTCGCCGGTCTACAATTTCCGCTATCCGACAATGCAGCGCTGGCACTACGAGGATATGACGGCGCAGCCCTCGGGTCTGGTCGCGCTGGGCGATTCCTATTGCAGTGCCGATCCGGTCTCGGGCGCCGGCATGACCAAGGCGCTGCTCGAACTCGACGAATTGCGCAAGCTGCTGCGCGGCGGCTCGGTGCATGATCCGAAATTCGTGCGCCGCTACTATCGCCGCGTCAGCCGCATTGCCGATCTCGTCTGGTCGGTGATCCGCGAACAGAACCTGCGCTATCCCTGGATCCCGGATGTCGAGAAGAAGCGCCCCTTCTATTTCCGCGCGCAGAACTGGTACATCGACCGCGTGCTCGAGGCGATGCACGAGGATCCGTCGATCTATCGCCACTATCTGATGGTGACGCATTTCGTCGCCCGGCCCGGCGTGCTGCTGCGGCCCGACGTGATGGCGCGCGTGCTTGGCAAATGGCTGGCCAGCCGCCTCAGCGGACGGAAAACGCTGATCCAGAAGAATTTCGGACAACAGGAAGTCGAGCTGCCGTAAGGCGGCCGGGGAGGGGAGCGGGATGAGCGAAGCGCAACACCGGCTGGTCGATGTCAACGGCGTCCGGCTGCATCTGGTCGAACAGGGCGAGGGACCGCTGGTGATCCTCGTCCACGGCTTTCCCGAGCTCTGGTATTCCTGGCGCTTCCAGATGCCGGCGATCGCCGGGGCCGGTTACCGCGTCGTCGCCATCGACCAGCGCGGCTATGGCCGTTCCTCGAAATTCTGGCAGCCCGATGCCTATCGCATCCATCCGCTGGTCGGCGATCTGGTCGGCCTCGTCCATGCGCTGGGCGAAGGCCAGGCGATCCTGATCGGGCACGACTGGGGTGCGCCGGTCGTCTGGACGGCGGCCTGGCTTCATCCCGACATCTTCACCGGCGTCATGGGCATGAGCGTGCCCTTTTCGGGCTGCGGGCTGATCGCGTTGCCGGGCAATCCCTTCGGCGAGCGGCCGCCGCACGAGATCCACCGCGCGATCTCGGGGCCGGACCAGGATTTCTATCAGGTCCATTTCAGCGCGCTGGACGGCATCATCGTCGAAATCGAGCAGGACCTTCGCGGCTGGGTGCGCGATCTCACCTGGACGGCGTCGGGCGCCGGCATCGCGGGCGCCGGCGTCGATTTCAATGCCGGCGATCCGATCGAACTGATCCGCGGCAGCGCCTTCTGCCTGAAGCCCGGCCAGCGCATGTGCGAGCGTTTCATGACGCCGCCCGAAATGCCGGCCTGGTTCACCGAGGCCGATCTCGACATCTATGTCGACGCGCTGGAGCGCGGCGGCTTTTCCGGTCCGCTGAGCTACTACCGCAATCTCGAAAACGACTGGCACGACCTCGCGCCGATGCAGGGCAAGCCGATGACGGTCCCGGCCATGTTCCTGGGCGGCGAATATGATGTCGGCAGCTGGTGGGGCACCGAGGCCATCGCCCGGGCGCCGGAAGTCATCCCCAACTGGCTGGGCGCCCGCATCGTCAAGGGCGCCGGCCACTGGGTGCAGCAGGAATATCCCGAAGAGACCAACGCCGCCGTGCTCGACTTCCTGCGCGCCCTGCGCTGAAACCGGGCTTCCCGGTTGGCGACCCGGCCCCCTTGCTGCTATATGGCGGGGCGCTGGGGGCCTGTAGCTCAGTTGGTTAGAGCGGACCGCTCATAACGGTTTGGTCGCAGGTTCGAGTCCTGCCGGGCCCACCAGCCTTCGCTCGCTTCGCGAGCTACGGCTCGGCGAGTCTCCTCATGCGTGAATTGGCGAAGCGAGCGAAGGCTGCCGCGCCGAAGCCAAAGGCGAAGGCGGGCTGTCGCGCCCGCGCGCGACGGCCCGGCGAGCCACGCCCTCTCAATTCCTTTCTTCAAAACTAAGCCCTTGACCTGACTATTTCGCACCTCCATACTTAGCCACATGCCTAACCAACAACAGCGCCAGCTCGACCGTGTTTTCCACGCTCTGGGCGATCCGACGCGCCGCGCGGTGATCCGCCGTCTCGGCCAAGGGCCGGCGCCGGTCAGCGAACTGGCGCGGCCTTTCAAAATGGCGCTGCCGTCCTTCATGCAGCATCTGGCGGCGCTCGAAAAATGCGGCCTCGTCCGCTCGCGCAAGACCGGCCGCGTGCGCACCTACCAGCTTCAGCCGAAGCCGTTGAAGGCGGCCGAAAAATGGATGGTCGAGCAGCGCGCGCTCTGGGAAGCGCGGCTCGACCGGCTCGACGACTACCTGTTGCAGATGAAGGAGCGCGAGAAATGAGCATCCCGACCATCGACCCGAAGACAGACCTCGTGCTGGAGCGCGTCGTCGATGTCCCGCCCGCGCTCGTCTGGCGCGCCTGGACCGAACCCGAACATCTGAAAAAGTGGTTCTGTCCGCGCCCCTGGGAGACGGTCGACTGCCGCATCGACCTGCGCCCCGGCGGCGAGTTCTACACGCAGATGCGCTCGCCCGAAGGCGAGAACATGGAAGGTGGCTCCGGCTGCTATCTCGAAGTTGTGCCGGAGCGCCGGCTGGTCTGGACCTCGGCGCTGGGGCCGGGCTACCGGCCGGCCATGGCGCGGGTGCACGATCTCTTCTTCACCGCCTTCATTCTGATGGAGCCGCAGGGGCAGGGCACCAAATACACCGCCATCGCCCTGCATCCTGACGAGGCGAGCGCGAAGCGCCACGCCGAAATGGGCTTCCAGGACGGCTGGGGCACGGCGCTCGACCAGCTGGTGGAGTACATGAAGACGGTCTAGGTCGATTGCCCGCCGGGGGCCGATCCGCTAGAAGGGGCGCCAATTCAACGCCAGCTCCGAGGATAAAAGCCCGCCATGGCCGCCTACCAATATGTCTATGTGATGGACCGCCTGTCGAAGACCTATCCGGGCGGCAAGCAGGTCCTGAAGGACATCCGCCTGTCCTTCCTGCCGGGGGTCAAGATCGGCGTGGTCGGCCTCAATGGCGCCGGCAAATCGACGCTTCTGCGCATCATGGCCGGCGTCGACAAGGACCACACCGGCGAGGCCTGGGCGGCGGCGGGCGCCAAGGTCGGCTATCTGCAGCAGGAGCCGGAGCTCGATCCGGCGCTCAACGTTTTCGGTAATGTCATGGAAGGCGCGGCCGAAAAGAAGGCGCTGCTCGACCGCTACAACGAACTTGCCATGAATTACTCGGACGAGACGGCCGAGGAAATGGCGAAGCTCCAGGACATCATCGACGCGCAGAATCTCTGGGATCTCGATTCACAGGTCGAGATGGCGATGGATGCGCTCCGCTGCCCGGACCCGGAAGCCGATGTCAACAATCTCTCCGGCGGCGAGAAGCGCCGCGTCGCGCTCTGCCGCCTGCTGCTTGCCTCGCCCGATCTGCTGCTGCTCGACGAACCGACCAACCACTTGGACGCGGAATCGATCGCCTGGCTGCAGAACTACCTGAAGGAATACACAGGCACCGTCGTCATGGTCACCCATGACCGCTATTTCCTCGACAATGTGACCGGCTGGATTCTCGAACTCGATCGCGGCTCGGGCATTCCTTACGAAGGCAATTATTCCTCCTGGCTCGAACAGAAGGAAAAGCGGCTCGAACAGGAAGGCCGTCAGGAAGAGGCCAAGCAGCGCACGCTGGCGCGCGAACTCGAATGGATCCGCCAGAGTCCCAAGGCGCGTCAGGCGAAGTCCAAGGCGCGCATCTCGGCTTACGACGAATTGCTGGCCGAGGCCGGCAAGCAGCAGGAGGGCAAGGCCCAGATCGTCATTCCGGCGGGGCCCCGTCTCGGCGGCAATGTCTACGAGGCCGAACACATCGCCAAGGGCTTCGGCGACAAGCTGCTGATTGACGATCTCTCCTTCAAGCTGCCGCCCGGCGGCATTGTCGGCGTCATCGGCCCCAACGGCGCCGGCAAGACGACGCTCTTCCGTATGCTGACGGGTCAGGAGAAGCCGGATTCCGGCACGCTGAAGATCGGCGATACGGTCGTCATGGGCTATGTCGACCAGAGCCGTGACTCGCTCGATTCGAACAAGACCGTCTGGGAGGAAATTTCCGGCGGTACCGACATCGTCGAACTGGGCAAGATCACCATGCCGAGCCGCGCCTATGTTGGCTCCTTCAACTTCAAGGGTTCGGACCAGCAGAAGAAGGTCGGTCTCCTGTCGGGCGGCGAGCGCAACCGCGTGCATCTGGCCAAGATGCTGAAATCGGGGGCCAACCTGCTGCTGCTCGACGAACCGACCAACGATCTCGACGTCGAGACGCTGCGCGCCCTTGAAGACGCGCTGGTGGCCTTTGCCGGCTGCGCCGTCGTGATCTCGCATGACCGCTGGTTCCTCGACCGCATCGCCACCCACATGCTGGCCTTCGAGGGCGACAGCCATGTCGAATGGTTCGAGGGCAATTACCAGGACTATGAGGAAGACAAGAAACGCCGCCTGGGGCCCGCCGCCGAAATCCCGACCCGCATCAAATACAAGCGCTTCAGCCGGTAAGATTTAGTGCGGCTAGGTGCAGAGTTGGGCCTTTTAGTTCTGGATTGTCGCGCTCTAATCGCACTGTTTCAATGCGTCCGCATAGCTGCGAAGCTTGGTAGTCCGATTCGGAGGGCGGTACTCTATGGCCGATGACGCTGAGGAAGATCTGAACGGGGGTGAGGACGAGGCGCCAGTCGATGTCGCAGCGGCTCCCAATAATGCCGCGGATCCCCAGCCCTTTGTAGATGGCCTTATTCCCGTGGATATTAGGGAGCGATTTGAAGTCTATAGCTACAGGAATGCGGCGGCGATCTTGACTCATGCACATCAAGAGGAGTTTCATGAAATTCTTGCGATGCTGCGGGAGCTTTCGATTCCAGCGCGGATGATACGAAAGCCAGGCGGAAACGAGAGCGAGATCCCGAAGTTGATTTCCAGTGCGCTCCGTCCCAGGGGATGGAGAGAGACAACTATTCAGGCCGATCTCGCTGTGCAGCTTATCTCCCGTGTGCCGACCGCAGGTGGCAAAGCCAAGGCTACCGAACGGCGCGTTGAGCGGTTTACACGTGAAAGGTTTCTCGACGGACATAAGGTCGATTATGTGAAGGGTCGGGTTGCCTTTGACTTGGAGTGGAATAGTAAAGACCAGACCTTTGATCGAGATCTTTATGCGTTCAGTGCATTCAGCCAATGTGGGGTGATCGATGCTGCGGTGATCCTTACAAGGAGCGCTAGTCTCAATCCCCTATTTAGGGCGATGGGGCAGGCGCTGAAGAAGGACGGAACAGAAGATCCGAAGAGAACGATTAGCCAGAAATATGGCGCCTCCACCACTTGGATGGGTAAGCTGCTTTATCGCCTCAATGCTGGCCGAAATGGTGGCTGTCCGGTTCTAGCGGTTGGTATTGGCCCCGAGTGTATTGAGCTAGAGGAATAGACATGACGATAGATCCTGTCGAAGACTTCGCGAAAAGCGTGGGGCATTCTCAGTTCGGAACTGTGCTGGCTGATCCTCCATGGCGTTTCCAAAATCGAACAGGAAAGATGGCGCCGGAACATCGGCGGCTATCGCGCTACGGAACAATGGATCTCGAGCAGATCATGTCCCTGCCGGTCTCGTCTGCGCTTGCAGACGCTGCGCACCTTTATCTCTGGGTTCCAAACGCTCTTTTGCCAGATGGATTGCAAGTGATGAAGGCATGGGGGTTCGAATACAAGTCAAATATTGTTTGGCACAAGCTTAGAAAAGATGGTGGGAGTGATGGACGCGGGGTTGGTTTCTATTTTCGCAATGTAACCGAGTTGGTGCTTTTCGGTGTTCGTGGGAGAAATGCGAGGACGCTTCAACCCGGTCGCACCCAAGTCAACTATATTGGGACCAGAAAGCGCGAACATAGCCGTAAGCCAGACGAACTGTATGATGTGATTGAGTCTTGCTCTAAGGGACCGTTTCTTGAGTTGTTTGCGCGGGGCACTAGGCCTGGCTGGACAGCGTGGGGCAATCAAGCTGAAGAATACGATATTACTTGGGATACTTACTCAAATAACAGCAAGACTCGGCTATTGCGTCCTGCCGCCGATTGAAGTGGCTTCCTAAGGCTCGTGCACAGAACATCCCGGGGAGTTTCAACCTCCCTGAATGTCGTGGCGGCGAGTACCCAAGACGGCACCTCGCATCCAGCGGGATCCTCAAAAACTGTCATTTTATTGAAAAGGCTGGAATCCCTTGCGTTTCCGGCCCGGCCGGCTGCGCACCATTCACGTAGCATTAAGCCGCAAAATCTAGATTCAACCTGTGAAATCGGGGGTCAGGCGGCTCCCGCGCGCCGTCCTGCGGCGCGCGTGGCGAAAGGCTCGATCATGGGCGGAAAGAAGATCGGCGACCGGGAGATGGCCGAGATCGTGCGGGAGGCGGTGGACCGCCTGCCGGGCGGCTTTGTCATTTTCGGTCCCGATCACGAAATCCTTCTCTCCAACGCGCAGAACGAGCGCGACTTCCCCTTCACCAACAAGGCGCTCCGGGAAGGCAAGACTTATCTCGAAGCGACGTATGTCGCGGTCAAGGAAGTGGTCCCCGGACTGCCGGACGATGAAGCGTTTGCCGTGGCCAGGGACATCAACGAGACGCTGATGCGCGGCGAGCCGGTCGAATTGAAGACCCATCTCGGCACGGTGATGCAGGTCGTCGAGATTCCGCTGTCCTTCGGCGGCTGGGTCGCGGTCGGCGCCGACGTCACGGTGCTCCGGGAACGCGAACGCGAACTGAAGAAGGCACGCAAGCAGGCCGAAGCCGCCAACGAGGCCAAGTCGGCCTTTCTCGCCAATATCAGCCACGAGATCCGCACGCCGCTCAACGGCATTCTCGGCATGGCGCAGGTCATGGCCTCGGGCGATCTCTCGCCCGAGCAGCGCGACCAGATCGAGACGATTCTCGACGGCGGCAAGACGCTGATGGCGATCCTCAACGACGTGCTCGATCTCGCCAAGATCGAGGCCGGGCGTTTCGACATATCGCCGATCGACAACGATCTCGGCCATCTGCTGCGCCGCCTCGAAAAGCTCTGGGCGCCGCGCGCAAAGGAAAAGGGGCTTGCGCTGTCGCTTTCGGTCGACGGTGCGATGTCGACCTTCCTGCGCTTCGACCCGATCCGCGTGCGGCAATGCATCTCCAATGTCGTTTCCAATGCGATCAAGTTCACCGACCAGGGCCGCATCGATATTGCGGCAAGCGCCGTGCCGGCCGATGACGGCGCCGTCGAGGTGCGTATCGCGGTGTCCGACACCGGCATCGGCATGAGCGCCGAAACGCTCGACAAGCTGTTCGCACCCTTCACCCAGGCCGACGCCTCCACCGCACGCCGTTTCGGCGGCACCGGGCTCGGCCTGTCGATCAGCCGCAAGCTGGCGCATCTGATGGAGGGCGATCTGGTGGCGACAAGCGAGGAGGGCAAGGGCTCGACCTTCACGCTGACCTTCCGCGCCATGCCCGGCCGCCGTGAAACCGAGGCGCCGGCCGAGGCCGAGGTCGACCGCACCGGCGGCGTGCGCTGGGCCAAGGGGCTTTCGATCCTGCTGGTCGACGATCATCCGCTCAACCGCAAGGTCGCGCGGCTCTTCCTCGAACCGCTCGGCATCGAGATCGTCGAGGCCGAGAACGGCGCCGATGCGATCCGCGATCTGCAGACACGGCCTTTCGATCTGGTGCTGCTCGACATGCACATGCCGGTGATGAATGGCAAGGAAACGCTCGCCCATATCCGCGCGCATGAAGCGGCTTTCCGCGACATTCCGGTCATCGCATTGACGGCCGACTCGCTCGGTCCCGACAATACGCGCTACGACCGCATGGGTGCCGACGGCTATGTCGGCAAGCCGATCGACCATCGCGAACTGGTGCGGGAAATCGGCCGGGTGCTGGAAGAGCGTTATGGCCGCGCGCCGATGCCGAAACACGCCATGCCCGACCTGCGCGGAGTCGGTTCCTGACCGGAGGTCGGTGCTTTGTTTCGGCATCCCGGTTCGGCCCGCAATGTTTGTTGGTGTGAATTTTCCGAATAGAGCGTAGCTTCGGGGCCCGGTGGGGGAGGCATTGATCATGCGCAGAATTCACATGCCGGTTGCGGTGCTCGCGGGTGTCTTGCTCGTTTTGCCTGCCGTGGCCGCGCCGAACCTCGCCGGGACGACATGGACGGATGACGAGTGCATGACTGCATTCGAGTTCAGGGCCGATTCCAGCTTCCTCGAATACGATGTGGACGACAACGAGCGCACCGGTCAGTGGAGGCAGGAGACTGGGGTGCTCTATCTGCAATATGATGGCGGGGGCAGCGTCCAGACGCCGGTCTCGGACGATCTGTTTGAGCTGAGCTATCCTTACAGCAACGGCGAACGCTATACCTGCTGGTTCACGCCCCGAGACTGAGGCGCGCAAGGCTGGATGCGTGTCCGCGCCTCACGCCAGGTCGAAAAAGACCTCGGCGTCGCGGCTCTCGATGCGGAACTGGCCTTCGCCGTGCAGTTCCTCGCCGAAGCCCTCGATCAGTCCCAGCACCAGCCGCGTCCCCGTCGCTGCTTCGGACATCGGCAGCTGCGTCATCTCGATCATTTCGCGGTGGCCGTCGCGGTGGAGAATGTCCTTGCGCACCCAGCGGCCGCAGACGGGCATCTCGAACATGCGCGGCATCGAGGCGCCGGCTATGGCCTGGCGTTCCGGCGGCACGAAGTCGGCATAATTCATGCCCTTGACGTCGATGCCCAGGTGATCGCGGATATGGTTGCCGGCCAGCCGGATCGGGACCCGCTTGCCCGGCACGTCATGCAGTTCGACCAGATAGATGTCGGCGAGGAAGCGCGCGAAACGTTCGGGGCGGAAATCGGCCTTGTCGGGAAGCGGCTTGCCATGGCGCGGAATGGCGGCCCAGATCCGTTCGAAGTCGCGGCTCCGCGCCGAGCGCGGCGTCGTCGCCTTCATCGTACCGGTTTCGCCCGGATCGGTTTCCGCGATCATGTCGGCCTCACGCAACTCACTACGGGAATACCCCGCCATCTTGGGCGCTGCCGCTTAACAGGGGCTGAATGCGGAACGTGCAGCGTCGAAGTTCATGCAGCCGCGACGGAACCGGCATCCCGGTTACGGCGAATGAGAGTGCCCGCCTCACATGGCAAGTTCGGACTTAATTTCCTCGAGTACGGCTGCGAGATTTCCGGGCTTCAGCATGCCGAGCCTTGTCGCGTCTTCTGCCTCGATGGTTACGACTTTCGCCGTCCGGATGATCGAGGCGACGGGAAGGCCTGCCCGCTTCAAATCCTGCACCGGCACGTCGCCGATCCAGCCACGGTTCTCGGCACTGGTGATCATCGTCACCCACAACAGGCCGTACCTGTCCTCGATGCCGCCCGCCGAGACGACAAGGGCAGGCCGGTGCTGGCGCGTCGCGCGGTCGGTATAGGGAAAGGGAACCTTGACGACGTCGCCCTGCTTAAAGTTTGGCATAGGCTTTCCGGTCGGCATCCGAATTCCACTCGTCGAAAGTCCGGAACGGATCGTCGCCCGTGCCTTTGCCGGCCTTGGTCAGGATGACCCGGCCATCGTCGATCTCGTAAGCCAGCTCGTCGCCCTCGCGCAGCTTCAGCGCGGCGCGCACGGGCTGCGGGATCGTGGTTTGGGCTTTGGTTGTCAGTTTGCTTGTGATCATTGGCCTGCCTCGGTGTGGAGCGTTTTAAGTGTAAGGAATATCCTTACGTTCCGCAAGAATGCCGGCGAGAACCCGCGCTTCCCGCTCACGGCGTCTCGGAGGCCAGACGCCGCCGGCTCGCCAGCCACAGCAGCGCCGCGGCGACCAGCCCGAGCCAGGGCAGCAGCATCAGGTTCAGCATCTGCCAGCCGAAAAGCTGGTGCAGCACGCCGGCGCCCAGCGCGCAAATGAGGCTGGTCGCGAAGATCGTCAGGTCGTTCATCGCCTGGGCGCGGCCCTTTTCGGCCTCGCTATAGGTCTCGGTCAGCAGCGCTGTGCCGCCGATATAGAGAAAGTTCCAGCCGATGCCGAGCAGCACCAGGGCCGAGGCGAAGGAGGCAAATCCCGTGCCCGACAGGCTCAGCAGCACATGGCCCGCCAGCAGCGCGACGCCGCTGGCCATGATGCGCAACACGCCGAAGCGCGCGATCAGCGAGCCGGTGAAGAAGGAGGGCAGGAACATGCCCAGCACATGCAGCTGGATCACCAGCGCCGTGTCCGAGAGATGATGCTGGTGATGGGTCATCGCCAGCGGCGTTGCCGTCATCGCCAGGATCATCACGCCGCCGCCGGTCGCCGCGCCGAACAGCGCCACCGCATAGGCGGGCTGGCGCAGGATCGCCAGAAGCGGGCGGCCGCCATCGGCGCCTTCGGCGCGCGGCGCCGGGCGCGGCACCCTGAGGCCGAACAGCAGGACGACTGCGATGAGCGAGACCAGTGCCAGCATCAGGAAGGAACCGGTATAGGCCGGCGTCAGCAGCGGCCCGCCGGTCCGCGCAAGTGCGGGTCCGAGAAAGGCCGCGGCGACGCCGCCGGCCATCACCAGCGAGATCGCACGCGGACGGAAGGCCACATCGGCGACTTCCGACGCGGCGAAACGGTAGAACTGCGCGAAGGACTGGTAGAGGCCGATCAGGAATGTGCCCAGCGAGAGCAGCAGCAGCGAGCCGGCCCAGATGCCGGCGGCCGCCGCCAGCGCGCCGGTCATGCCCGACAGGGCGCCGAAGATGAAGCCCGGCCGCCGTCCGGCCCGCGCCATCCAGATCGAGGCCGGGACCGTGCCCAGCGTCGTGCCCAGCATCATCGCGGCGACCGGCGCGGTCGCCAGTTCCGGCCGCGGCGCGATCATCGCGCCGGCCAGCCCGCCGATCGTCATTACCAGCACCGGTCCGGTCTGGAACAGCGCCTGCGTCGTCGACAGAAGCAGCACCTGGCGGTGCATGGGTTGACCGAAATTCACGGGAATGCGCCCTTGAGAAGTGCCGCAATCCTTCCGGTTGCGCGCCGCGAATGTGCGGAGGTTCGGCGGCGCTGGCAAGTCCCGTTTCCGTACCGGCTTCCGGGCCGGCCGGTACCTTTATTGTCCGTCTGCGGACATTGAGCCGGACAGCCGGGGGCGCCGGCGCAAGCCGGAATCGGGCGGCCGGCGATGCCGCACGATGGGGACAAGCCGGGTGGGGATAAAGGGGGCGGGGACAAGTTCGGGCGAAATTCGGGCGATTTTTTCGGGCTCGTGGCCTTCGCGCCACGCTGCGGCGGCGCTGGCGGGCTGTGGCATTCCGGTCCCACGGGGATAACCCATGGGGTATCGCTGTGGACAAGTGCTTTTGTGACAGTTTTTTGACAGTTCGATGACAGCAGGGGGGGTCGCTGTCACAAACAGCTGCGGCGCCTCTCTTTCGGGGGGCGCCGCGGCCGGTTCCGTCCGTATACGGTCTATCCTAGTTGCTGCTGGCGATACCCGAGAGGTCGCCGCTTTCGGCCTTGCTGATCTGGGCCCGCAGATGTTCGAGCAGGGCGTCGAAATTGCCGCCATTGTTGCGGATGACGCTGGAGAAGGTCGAACGCTGCTCCTGCGCCAGCCAGATGCCGACGACATTGATGTCGAAGATCTTGTAGTCGTCGCCGCTCCTGATCAGCCACCAGTCGACCTGCACCGGCTGGCGGCCGCCGGTGAAGCGGATCTCGCTCTTGACGATCGCCTGATTCTCGCCGCGCATCTGCGCGCTCAGCACTTCGAGCTTCTCGTCATTGTAGTCGGTCAGCCGCGTCACATAGACCTTGACGATGAAGTTCTCGACCAGGCTGCGATATTCGGCCAGCTGCGTTTCGTTCGGCGTACGCAGATACTGTCCGAGCGCGAAGGCGGCAACGCGATCGAGATCGGCCTTCTCGCGCAGCAGGTCGCGAAAGGCTTCCTCGCGCTGCTTCGGCGTGGCCGCATCGTCGCTGATGATGGCGATGGCGCGTTCGGCGACCGCGTCGACAAAGGCCTTCGGATCGTCGCCGGCATGGGCCGGCGCGGCGGTGTGAAGCAATGCCAGCATCAACGCAGCGCACAGAGCGACGGCGGTTCGTATCGAAGCATGGCGAAACATGCGCGATCTCCTGATCGTTTCTGGCGAATGTCCGGCGCGTTGCGCGCCGTCGCTCAGGGCCTCATGCCCGGAGTGTTGGGCTCGTTTGTGTCGAAACTGAGGTTGTCGATGTCCGGCAAGGCATCGAGATCGCGCTCGCCATTGGCGATTTCATTGGCGCGGCTCTGCCGGTAGAGGTTGCGCACTGTCGCATAGTAGTCGACGGAGGTGCGTTCGATCTGGTCAAGCGTGGTCAGGCTGCGCGCGCGCTGGTCGATGCCGTTGACCACGAAGCGCGTGGTCGGCACGGTCTTGGCGCGGTCCCAGTAGATATATGTCAGTGGGTCGAAGGCCTGGTCGACGACAAAGCCGGTCAGGTCGCGGGGCGGGGCGGGGCCGAGCACCGGCAGGAAGAGATAGGGCCCTTCGCCCGTGCCCCAGACGGCAAGCGTCTGGCCGAAGTCTTCGCTGTGCTGCTTCATGCCCCAGCTCGATGCCGGATCGAACAGGCCGAGAACGCCGACGGTGGTGTTGATGCCGAAGCGGCTGGCGGTCGTGCCGGCGCGATCCCATTCGCCTTGCAGCAGGTCGTTGGCGAGAATGACCGGGCTTCTGAGATTGTCGAGGAAGTTGCGCACGCCGTCGCGGCCCGGCTCGGGCACCACGCCGTCATACCAAGTGGCGACCGGCTTCAGCAGGATCGTGTCGAAGAACTTGTTGAGCTCGAAGAAATAGCGGTTCATCGGTTCGAGGGGATCGTTCTCGACATCGTCGGCCCGCGCCATGCCGCCAGCGCCCAGCATCGCGATCGCCAGAATCCCCGCCAGCAGGCGCGACCGCGCCGTCCGTGCCCCGATGTTCGTCATCTCGTTCGTCCTCAATCCGAAACCCACCGGGCCGCAAGGTCGTCCGACCGCAACCGATCGCTGCAATCTGCGCTCAATTCGCGGGACTGTCCGTCTGCCCCCTGAAGCATCCCGCGAAGCCCTTAAATTCGCATGAACGCCGCAGAAACCCTGCCATTTGCGCTTCGATTCGAGCGCCCATGACGGTTCTAGGTAGCACAGGGGATGGGCGTTAACCAGCTATGGCAGATACGTCGAACAGTCGATTCGGCCGTTCTGTTGCGGAAATGCTGCAGCCCAACAAAGACCTTTTGAAAGACATAAGGATATGTTTATATGTTTCGAAATTCGCGACGGATGGATGCCGTATGGAACAACTTCTTGCAGGGTTGCGGGCCGCCGGCGAGCCGACGCGGCTGCGTCTGCTGGCCTTGCTGGCGCGCGGCGAACTCACCGTGACGGAACTGACGCAGATCCTGCGTCAGAGCCAGCCACGCGTCAGTCGCCACCTCAAGCTGCTGTGCGAAGCCGGGCTGCTCGAACGTTTCCGGGAGGGAAGCTGGGTTTTCTATCGCCTTGCCAGTGGCGGCACCGTGGCGGCGCTTGCCGAGGTGCTGACCGGTCTGATTCCGCAAGAGGACATTGTCATCGCGCGCGATGGCGAGCGGCTGGAGGCGGTGCGGGCCGCGCGTGCCGATAAGGCCGCCGCCTATTTCCGCGCGAATGCCGAGGAATGGAGCCGGATTCGCTCGCTCTATGTGCCTGAAGGCAAGGTCGAGCAGGCAATGATGGATCTGGGCGCTTGCGACAGGATGGAGGTCGTGGTCGATCTGGGGACGGGGACCGGTCGCATGCTCGAACTCTTCGGGCCGATGGCGAAAAGCGGAATCGGCATCGACCTCAGTCCGGAAATGCTGGCGCTGGCGCGGGCGCAGCTGGCCGGTCCGGCGCTGGCGCATTGCTCGGTCCGGCAGGGCGACCTCTACGATCTGCCGATGCAGGATGCGACGGCCGACCTCGTCACGTTGCACATGGTGCTGCACTATCTCGACGATCCGGCGGCGTCGATCGCCGAGGCGGCACGAGTTCTGAAGCCCGGCGGACGCCTGCTGATTGCCGATTTTGCGCCGCATGAACTGGATTTCCTGCGCGAGAGCCACGCGCATCGGAGGCTGGGGTTCAGCGAAGACGAGGTTGCGGGATGGCTTGTCGATGCCGGACTCGCGATGCGGGAGGTGTGTCACCTGCCCCCGGAGGGCGATGACGATGCGAAGCTGACCGTGTCGATCTGGGTTGCCGACCGGCCGGGAGATCCAGCGCGGCTGAAGGCGCGCCAGGTCGAATATGAAGGAGTTGCAAGATGAGCCGGAAGGCCGACCAGAACCAGCGCGAGCGGACGCGCGTCTCATTCGAGTTCTTTCCGCCCAAGACGCCGGAGATGGAACAGACCTTGTGGCGTTCGATCCGCCGGCTCGAGCCGCTTGCGCCCGAGTTCGTGTCCGTGACCTATGGGGCGGGCGGTTCGACGCGCGAGCGCACCCATGCAACCGTCAAGCGCATTCTGGATGAAACGACACTCGAGCCGGTTGCGCATCTCACCTGTGTCGGCGCGTCGCGCGCCGAGGTCGACGATGTCATCCGCGGCTACTGGAATGCGGGCATCCGGCACATCGTCGCCTTGCGCGGCGACATGCCCGAACTCGGCGCGCCCTATCAGCCGCATCCCGACGGCTACCAGTCGACCCCGGAGCTGATCGCCGGAATCCGCAAGATCGGTGATTTCGACGTGATCGTATCGGCCTATCCGGAGAAGCATCCGGAATCAACCTCGATGGAGGCCGATATCGAGTTGCTGAAGCGAAAGATCGATGCCGGCGCGACGCGGGCGATCACGCAGTTCGTGTTCGATACCGAAAAGCATGTCCGCTTTCTGGAGAAGGTGCGGGGGGCGGGAATCTCGGTGCCGATCGTGCCGGGCATCATGCCGACCACCAATTTCAAGGGCACCAGGCGCATGGCCGCCCGCTGCGGCGCCAGCATCCCGTCATGGCTGGAAAACTACTATATCGGCCTCGATGACGAACTGGAGACACGCAAACTGATTGCCGCCTATGTCGCGACCGAGCAGGTCAACCGGCTGCGCGGCTACGGCTTCGACCGGTTTCATTTCTACACGCTCAACCAGGCCGATCTCACATTCGCGATCTGTCACGTACTGGGCTTGCGCCCGCAGGCAGCGCTGACGCCGGCAGAGCCGGCTTGAGGAACCACATCATGACCAGAGACGAACGTATCGAAAGACTGAAGGCGCTTGCGAAGGAACGCATCCTGGTGCTCGACGGCGCCATGGGCACGATGATCCAGGGCTACAAGCTTGCCGAGGCCGACTTTCGCGGGGCGCGTCTCAAGGACCATCCCCATGACGTCAAGGGCGACAACGAGCTGATCTCGCTGTCGCAGCCCGACATCCTGCGCGAGATTCATCTCACCTATTACCGGGCCGGCGCAGATTTTGCCGAGACCAATACGTTCGGCGCGACCCGGATCGCCCAGGCCGACTACCATCTCGAAGATCTCGCCTATGAGATGAATGTCGAAAGTGCCCGCATCGCACGCGAGGCTGCCGATATTGCCGAAAGCGAGACGCCGGGACGCGTCTGTTTCGTTGCCGGCGTGCTGGGGCCCACCAACCGTACGGCGTCGATTTCGCCCAAGGTCAATGATCCGGGATTCCGCAATGTCAATTTCGATGAACTTGTGGCGGCCTACAAGGAGGCGACGCGCGGACTGATCGAGGGTGGCGCGGATACCATTCTCGTGGAGACGATCTTCGACACGCTGAACGCGAAGGCCGCGCTGTTTGCGGTAGAGGAAGTCTTCGAAGAGCTCGGCTTCGAACTTCCGGTAATGATTTCGGGAACGATCACCGACATGTCGGGCCGGCTGCTTTCCGGGCAGACGCCGGAAGCCTTCTGGAATTCGGTGCGGCATGTGAAGCCGTTCTCGATCGGACTCAATTGCGCGCTGGGCGCGAAGGAAATGAGGCCGCATATCGACACGCTCTCGCGTATCGCCGATGCCCATGTCAGCGCGCACCCCAATGCCGGGCTGCCGAACGAGATGGGCGAGTACGATCAGGATGCCGCGCAGATGGCGGCACTGGTCGGCGAATTTGCCGCGTCCGGGCTTGTCAATATCGTCGGGGGCTGTTGCGGCACGACTCCCGATCATATTCGTGCCATCGCCGAGGCGGTGAAGGGCGTTCGTCCGCGCGCCATTCCGGAGATCGAGCGTCGCTTGCGACTGTCGGGACTCGAGGCCTTTACGGCGGCCTGAACGCCCGGACCGCCAACTTCTTGCCTTCAGAAAAGTTAGATAGAAACTCATGACTCAATCGACTGCGAATTTCATCAACATCGGCGAGCGCACCAATGTCACGGGCTCGGCCAAATTCAAGAAGCTGATCGTCGAAGATCGCTTCGACGAAGCGCTGGATGTCGCGCGGCAGCAGGTCGAGAATGGTGCACAGATCATCGACGTCAACATGGACGAGGGGATGCTCGATTCCCAGGCGGCGATGGTGCGTTTCCTGAACCTCATCGCGTCGGAGCCCGACATCTCGCGCGTGCCGATCATGATCGACTCGTCGAAATGGACGGTGATCGAAGCCGGCCTCAAATGCGTGCAGGGAAAGGCCGTGGTCAATTCCATCAGCCTGAAGGAAGGCGAGGCAGCGTTTCTCGAACAGGCGCGCAAGGTCAAGCGTTACGGCGCGGCGGCCGTCGTCATGGCATTCGACGAAGAGGGGCAGGCGGATACGGCCAATCGCAAGTTCGAAATCTGCGAACGGGCCTACAAGCTGCTGACCGAAGTGGTGGGGTTTCCGCCCGAGGACATCATCTTCGATCCCAATATCTTCGCCGTCGCCACGGGCATCGAGGAGCACAACAATTACGCCGTCGAATTCATCGAGGCGACAAAGCGGATCCGGCAGCAATTGCCCTATGCGCATGTATCGGGCGGCGTGTCCAATGTTTCGTTCTCGTTCCGCGGCAACGAGCCGGTACGCGAGGCGATGCATTCGGTATTCCTCTACCACGCCGTCAAGGCGGGCATGGACATGGGCATCGTCAATGCCGGTCAGCTTGGCATCTATGATGATATCGAGCCGGGGCTGCGGGAGAAAGTCGAGGACGTGATCCTCAACCGCCGGCCCGACGCGACCGAGCGGCTGCTCGAGGCGGCGGAGCAATACAAGGGCGGTGCCGGCAAGAAGCGCGAGGAAGACTTGTCCTGGCGCGAAAAGCCTGTCGGCGAACGCCTGACGCATTCGCTGGTCAAGGGCATCAATGCCTATATCGAGGAGGATGTCGAGGAAGCGCGGCAGCAGGCCGAACGTCCGCTGCATGTGATCGAGGGGCCGCTGATGGACGGCATGAACGTCGTCGGCGATCTCTTCGGTGCCGGCAAGATGTTCCTGCCGCAGGTGGTCAAGAGTGCGCGGGTGATGAAGCAGGCCGTGGCCTATCTGATGCCCTTCATGGAGAAGGAAAAGGAACTGACAGGTGCGACGCAGAAGGAGACGGCGGCGACCATTCTGATGGCGACGGTCAAGGGCGATGTTCACGATATCGGCAAGAACATCGTTGGCGTCGTGCTCCAGTGTAACAATTACGAGGTGATCGATCTTGGCGTCATGGTGCCGGCCGACAAGATTCTGAAGGTCGCGCGCGAAAAGAAGGTCGACATCATCGGCTTGTCGGGTCTCATCACGCCGAGTCTCGACGAGATGTGTCATGTCGCGGCCGAGATGGAGCGCGAAGGCTTCGACATCCCGCTGCTGATCGGCGGTGCGACGACGAGCCGGATTCATACGGCCGTCAAGGTCAATCCCAACTACAAGCGCGGTCAGGCCATCTATGTGACCGATGCGAGCCGGGCTGTCGGCGTAGCCTCGAATCTCATTTCGGAGACGTCGCGCGAAAAGTTCGTTGCGGATATTCGCGAGGAGTACGCCCGGATGGCGACGGCGCATGCCGGCGCGCGCGAGAAAAAGGATCGGCAGAGCCTCGCGGTGGCCCGGGAGAACCGCCTTGTCGTCGACTGGAAGGGCTACAAGCCCGTGCATCCGACCTTTCTCGGCACGAAAATCTTCGAGGACTATCCGCTCGAAAAGCTGGTTCCCTATATCGACTGGACGCCGTTCTTCCAGACCTGGGAGCTGGCCGGTCAGTACCCGCAGATCCTGAAGGACGACAAGGTGGGCGAGGCCGCACGCGCATTGTTCGACGATGCACAGACCATGCTGAAGCAGATGGTCGAGGAGAAATGGGTCAAGGCGGCGGCCGTCATCGGGTTCTGGCCTGCCAACCAGATCGCGGATGACGATATCGAGCTCTATGCCGACGACACGCGCAAGGAAACGCTGGCGGTCCTCCATTCATTGCGCCAGCAGATGAAGCGCACATCGGATCGCGCCAATATGGCGCTTGCGGATTTCGTGGCGCCGAAGGAAACCGGCATCGCCGATTATGTCGGCGGCTTTGCCGTGACGACGGGCTTCGGCGAGGACGAAGTCTCCAGGCGCTTCGAGGAGGCCAATGACGACTATCGGGCCATCCTGTCCAAGGCGCTGGCCGATCGTCTGGCAGAAGCCTTTGCCGAGCATATGCATGAACGCGTGCGCCGCGAGTTCTGGGCCTATGCGGCAGACGAGAAGCTCAGCAATCAGGACCTGATTGCCGAGAAATATCAGGGCATTCGGCCGGCACCCGGATATCCGGCCCAGCCGGACCATACCGAGAAGAAGACGCTTTTCAGGTTGCTCGATGCGGAAGCGAAGATCGGCATGAAGCTCACGGAGAGCTGTGCCATGTGGCCCGGCGCCGCCGTGAGCGGGTTCTATTTCAGCCATCCGCAGTCGGAATATTTCGGTGTCGGCAAGATCGGCCGGGATCAGGTGGTCGACTATGCGGCCCGCAAGGGCATGACGCTCGAGGAATGCGAGCGCTGGCTGGCGCCCATTCTCAACTACACACCGGGCGCCGAAACGGAAGAGGAAGCGGCCTGAACTGAAGCTTGCCTTGTTTCAGGCGAGCGAGCGTGCCCACTTTTCAGACCAGGCCGTCAGGGGCGCGAGTTGCGACAGCAGTTCGCGCCCCTGTTCCGTCAGCGCATAGCCTTCGTCGATGCGCTGCTCGACGATTCCGGTGTCGCGCAATTCGGACAGCCGTGAATTGAGAACGCTCGGAGACAATCCGCCACAGGCTGCCTGCAGCGCGCGGAAGGTCAGGGGGGAGCCGCGCAACTCCCAGAGGATCCGCAAGACCCAGCGCCGCCCGAGCAGGTCGAGCAGCACCATGATCGGACGGCCCGTCGTCGAACCGCGCGCGCGGCGGCCGGGGCGAGGGGCGGGTTTCGGCGTTTTCGTCATGCCGGCAGATTAGCGCTTGCGCTACGAAAAGAGAAGCGCCATGTTCTTGCTACTGAAATCGTAGCAATAAAGGAGATGGCGCCATGCCGGCCCGGATCGAACCCGCTGCAAGACCTTACGACGACGACATGGAACGGACGCTCGAGAAGCTGATGCCGCCCGGCGTCGAACCGCTGGTGCTCTTCCGCACGCTTGCCCGCAATCCGCGCGTCTTTCGGCGGTTCATGGCGGGGGGACTGCTCGACAAGGGGACGCTTTCGCTACGCGAGCGCGAAATCGTCATCGATCGCGCCTGTGCGCGTTGCGGCGGCGAATATGAATGGGGGGTCCATATCGCCTTTTTTGGTGAGCGTGTCGGATTCGGTCCGGCCGAAGTCGCCGCGACCGTCGCGCCGGGCGCGGATGCCGATTGCTGGAATGCGCGCGAAAAACTCATCGTCCGGCTCGTCGATCAGTTGCACGATACAAGCACCGTCGACGATGATCTGTGGATGACGCTCAAGACAGCATTCAGCGACGAGCAATTGCTCGAGATGATCGTCCTTGCCGGCCTCTACCACATGGTGTCGTTCGTGGTGAACGCGACGCGGCTGCCGCTTGAGGACTATGCCGCGCGTTTTCCGCAGGCGGCGGACTGACCTGAAAAAATGAAGAGGGCGCGCCCTGCGAACGCGCCCTCGGAGCTCTTGGGGGGAGCGGCATCGCTGCCGCTGGTGTTGAGGTCCTGTCGAGATCAGAACAAGCCCATCGCCACGGCGCCGACGAAGAAAAACGCAAGCCCGGTAGCGAGGTAACCGACTTTCGTTGCAATCATTTTCGGCCTCCACTCGTCGTGGGTGGAGGAGGACTTTCGGGCATAAACCGGGATCTTCGCAAGCGGTTTCGTGGCTGCGCTGCAACATGACTTTTGACGGTCTGAGCTTCGGACTTCAAGCGCTTGAATTCCCGAACGGAATCCAATGTGGATAAAAATCCGGTTTTGACATCGCGAGACCGTTAATTGATGCCATTGAACGCTGCCGGGACGACTCGCGGTCCAACGCGAGAGGCGCGCGCCCTTCGTCCGATATCGGATGCCGCGGTCAGCGCCCGCCGAAGCCGCCGCCGCCGGGCGTCCTGACGATCACCGCATCGCCGGCGTCGAGCTCGGCCTGCGCAGAGCCGTCGAGCCGTTCGATTTTTCCATCGGCGCGGCGGATCCGGTTTTCGCCCGTTGCCGCGTCTCCGCCACCCATCAGCCCGAACGGCGCAACGATGCGGCGCGTCGACAGAATGGAGAGGCTCATCGGCGCGCGAAAGCGGATGATCCGGGTCGTTCCGTCGCCGCCCTTGTGGCGCCCGGCACCGCCCGAGCCGCGCCGGATACTGAATTCCTCCAGCAGAACCGGAAACCGCCATTCCAGAACTTCCGGATCCGTCAGGCGTGAATTGGTCATATGCGTCTGCACGGCATCGGCGCCGTCGAAGTCCGCACCGGCGCCTGCGCCGCCGGCGATCGTTTCGTAATACTGGTAGTGCGCATTTCCGAAGGTCAGGTTGTTCATCGTGCCCTGGGCCGAAGCCATGGCGCCGAAGGCGGCGAAAAGCACATCGGTGATCGCCTGGCTCGTTTCGACATTGCCGCCAACGACGGCCGCCGGAAAGCGAGGCGCCAGCATCGAACCTTCGGGAATGACGATCTCGATCGGCTTCAGACAGCCTTCATTGAGCGGAATGTCGTCGTCCACCATGCAGCGGAAAACATAGAGAACCGCCGCCCGGGCAACGGCGGAGGGCGCATTGAGATTGGACGCGCGTTCCGCACTCGTGCCGGTGAAATCGATCCGGGCGGTACGCGCCTCGCGGTTGACCGTTACTTTCACACAGATGACGGAGCCATCGTCCATCTTCTGCTCGAAACGCGCATCCTTCAGCCGGCCGATCACGCGGCGGACATTTTCCTCGGCATTGTCCTGGACATGGCCCATATAGGCCTCGACGACGTCGAGGCCGAACTCGGCGATCATGCGGCGGAGTTCCTGCGCGCCTTTTTCGCAGGCTGCGATCTGGGCACGAAGATCGGCGATGTTCTGGTCGGGATTGCGCGAAGGGTACTTGCCGCCCGTCAGAAGCTCGCGCAACTCCGTCTCGCACAGCCGGCCCTTTTCGACGATACGGAAATTGTCGATCAGAACGCCTTCTTCCTCGACATTGTGCGAATGGGCCGGCATGGAGCCCGGCGTGATACCGCCGATATCGGCATGGTGCCCTCGTGCGGCGACATAGAACAGCCGATCCTTCCCCGTTTCGTCATAGACAGGCGCGACCACGGTGACGTCGGGCAGATGCGTGCCGCCATTATAGGGCGCATTGAGCACGAAGACGTCGCCGGGACCCATGTCCGGGTTCTGGTCGATCACGGCGCGCACGCTGGCACCCATCGAACCCAGATGCACCGGCATATGCGGCGCGTTGGACACCAGGCCGCCCGCGCGGTCGAAAACGGCGCAGGAAAAATCCAGCCGTTCCTTGATGTTGACCGACGAGGCGGTGTTTTGCAGCGCCGCGCCCATCTGCTCGGCGATCGACATGAAGCGATTGTTGAAAACCTCCAGCATCACCGGATCGGCGCCGGTGCCGATGGCCATGCGGGCGGGCAGGGGCTCGACACGGCGCATCACTATATGGTCCTTCGCCGTCACCTCGGCGCGCCAGCCGGGTTCCACCACGATCGTCTGGTTCGGCTCGACGATGATTGCCGGTCCCGCCACCTCATGGCCGGCCGTCAGCGCCGCCCGCATATAAATGTTCGCCTCGCGCCATTCGCCGCCGCTATAGATGCGCCGCCTGTCATGCGGCTCGGGCGCGCCGGCCGCGCGCTCCGGGCTTTCGCCGTCGCGGTGCGGGCGGCTCGCGTCCTCGGCGGAGACTTCGACGGCTTCCGCCACGACCGTCCGGCCCTCGAAGCTGAAGCCGAATTGCGCGCGATGCGCGGCTTCGAAATGTTCGATGGCGGCCTGCCGGTCGCGGGCCGTGAAATCGGAAGGCAGCGTCGTGTCGCTGCCTTCGTAGCGCAGATGCAGGACCGTCCGCGTTGTCGCGCGCGCCGTGTCGACGCCTTGCGCCGCGAGTTCCGCCAGCGCCGCGTCGGTCAGCTCGCCAATCGTGGCATCGAGTTCCGCCGTCATTTCGTCGTCGAAGGGGCGGATCACGGCGCGCGCATGCGACGCTGCAACGCGCGCAAGGCCGATGCCATAGGCCGACAGGAGGCCCGAAAGCGGATGGATATGGATGGTCTTCATGCCCAGTACATCGGCGACGAGACACGCATGCTGGCCGCCGGCGCCGCCGAATGAGGAGAGTGTGTAGGCCGTCACGTCGTGGCCGCGCTCGACCGAGATCTTCTTGATGGCATTGGCCATGTTTTCGACGGCGACGCGGAGAAAGCCTTCGGCCACGTCTTCCGGCGTCCGGCCGCCGATGCGTGCGGCAAGTTCGGCAAAGCGTTCGCGCACCAGATCGGCCGCCAGCGGTTCGTTTTGCGCCGGTCCGAAGATCGGTGGAAAGAGATCGGCTTGCAGTTTCCCCAGCATCACATTGGCGTCGGTGACGGCGAGCGGCCCGCCGCGCCGGTAGCAGGCGGGGCCGGGGTTGGCGCCTGCCGAATCCGGCCCAACCTGAAAACGTCCGTCCGCGTAGTGAAGGATCGAACCTCCGCCCGCCGCCACCGTGTGAATGCGCATCATCGGCACGCGCATGCGAACGCCGGCAACTTCGGTCTCGAAGCTGCGCTCGTAGTCGCCGTCGAAATGCGACACGTCGGTCGAGGTGCCGCCCATGTCGAAGCCGATGACGCGGCTGAAGCCTGCTTCCGCCGCGGTTGCCGCCGCGCCGACCACGCCGCCAGCGGGACCGGACAGGATCGCGTCCTTGCCCTCGAACAATGCCGCATCGGTCAGGGCGCCAGACGACTGCATGAAGAAAAGCCGCGTGCCCTCATCCTCGGCGCCGATCTCGCGGGCCACGCCGTCGACATAACGGCGCAGCATTGGCGAAAGATAGGCATCGACCACCGTGGTGTCGCCGCGCGCGACGAACTTGATCAGCGGGCTTGCCTTGTGGCTGACCGAAACCTGCGTGAAACCGATGTTGCGCGCGATGGCTGCGGCCGCGTCCTCATGCGCCGGATAGCGGTAGCCATGCATGAAGCAGATGGCGACGGCGCGTATGCCCGCTTCATGGGCCGCCAGCAACGCGGCGCGGGTCTCGTCGCGGTCGAGACCCGCCACAACCTCGCCTTCGGCGGTGACGCGCTCGCCAACCTCCGCCACGCGCTCATAGAGAAGTTCGGGCTTTTCGATCTTCAGGCGAAAGAGATGCGGCCGTGCCTGATAGCCGATGGCCAACGCGTCGGCAAAGCCGCGCGTGGTCAGAAACAGCGTGCGCTCGCCCTTGCGTTCGAGCAGCGCGTTGGTTGCGACCGTCGTTCCCATCTTGACCGATCCGATGCGGCCTGCCGGCAGGGGGGCGCCGGCCGGCACACCCAGAAGGTCGCGAATGCCCTGGAGCGCCGCATCCGCATAGTGCTCCGGATTCTCCGACAGCAGCTTCCGTGCCGTCAGGCTGCCATCCGGCGCGCGGCCAATCACATCAGTGAAGGTGCCGCCCCGATCGATCCAGAAATCCCATCGGGGGTGTGTGTTTTCGGGCAAGGGGTCATGCGTCATGGCGGGCAAACTGCCACAGGCTCCGGCCGGGCGGAAATGGAAAGGCATGGGACCAATTTCGGGTCACATCGGCCGATTTCCGCAAGGTGTCCCTCGCATTTCGCAGATGCGAAAGCGCCCGAAACATCCTAAGCTGGCGCCCATGTCGATTTGGGGAAAAATCGCGGGCGCCGGCGTCGGATTGGCCGTCGGTGGGCCTCTGGGCGCGCTTCTGGGTGCGGTCGCCGGACATATCGTCATCGACCGCGCGCTCCAGGACAGCGAAGTCGTGTTCACGGTCGCCCTGATCGCGCTTTCGGCCAAGATGGCCAAGGCCGATGGCGAGGTCAGCGACGCGGAAGTGCGGGCTTTCGAGGAAATCTTTCATGTCCCGCCCGGCGAGGCACGCAACGTGCAGCGCGTCTACCGCATTGCCCAGCAGGACGTTGCCGGCTTCGAGGCCTATGCAAGCCAGGTGGCGCGCATCTATGCGGACAAGCCGGCTGTGCTTGAAGACGTGCTCGACGCGCTCTTTCACATCGCCAAGGCTGACGGCTATGTCCATCCGCAGGAGCTCGAATATCTGCGCACGGTGGCCGATATTTTCGGCTTTTCGGAAATCGAGTTCGCGCGTATCCGGGCCAGCCACCTGGGCCACGAGAAGGGCGATCCCTATCTCGTGCTCGGTATCACGCCCGACATTTCCGACGAGGACCTCAAGAAGGCCTATCGCCGCCTTGTGAAGGAAAACCACCCCGACATGCTGGTCGCGCGGGGCGTGCCGAAGGAACTGGTCGCCATTGCCAACGAGAAGCTGTCGGCGATCAATGTCGCCTATGACAGGATCGCCAAGGCGCGCGGTATCGCGGCGTGAGGCGCGCCGCCGTGCGCTTGCCGGCTGCCCGAAAAAAGAAAGCCTGCCCTTCATCGAGACAGGACGTGTGCTGAACAAAAAAGAGCCCGGGATCAGCGGACTCGCAATCAGGTATTGTGTCCCATTAATTCGCCCTTAGTTCGTGTCATGGCAGCATTGGTTATCGATGCACGTTCACCCTTCCTTGCTCAGGAGACTTTCTCGCGCAGCCACGACGACAGGCCCGCATCGAGTACCATGCGGGATAGACGCTCCGGGCCGACCAGCGTGATCCCGTCAAAATCATCTTCGGCGGTAACCGTGCCGGTGTGCCAGACGAAGAACATGCGGTCATAAAGATCGGCCTGATCAAACCGTGCTCTATAGTCTTTCAGACTTGCGTTGCTTGCCTGAGATTTGACTTGGACGAAGGCACGCTCGCCAGTCGTCGGCAGGATCAATTCGAGATCGACCGTTTTCTGCGTTCTCCCGGCCACGCCAACGCGCCGCCAGCCGCTAGTCGAAAATACGAGATCGACAAGAAGCTCGAAATCCTGCCAGGTGAGCAAGCGCATCAGACCCGTGATGGCTTCCATCAGCGCGCGCTCGGCAACCTCTGCCACCACCACCTCTGGCGAAAGCTCGTCGTTGAGCTTGCGGAGCAGATAGTCGAAGGGTTTGACCAGACAGATCGTGCCCCGGAACATTTGGACCTTCAGCAGATGGCCCGAGATTCGATCGGAACTCAGCGATGCACCGCTGGTGCTCTGACTACTCCAGCCATGGGCCGTGGCGCGACGTCGTCCACCATCCGGGAGCACTTCCACCGGCCCGGCCGGTCTACACCAGTGCAACAGGCCGTGCGCGAACGTAATGAACAGGTCATCTTCGTCGGCTTCATAGAAGGCGCGAATCTGATTCGTATCGCGGGCGGCCGTGCCAGCGTCGCCGCGCCTTTCCGTCCAGAAGTCCCTGACCCGATCCCACGCCCCTGCGGTGCAATCTTTGTGCGGGGTCTCGCGGTAGCCAAACCGGATCGTCCCATCACGCAGGCATTCGTCTTCCCACTCGCCACCCCGTCCCAGCTTGATGTAATAGGCATGCTTCGCTGTCGCCGTCATAAAATCTCCTCTTGAAACCCAACTGAAAATACCGAAATCACTTGAAAACAACAACGGTAATTGCGGGAACACAAGGTAATCACGAGGACACAATACTTAATTGACGGACGATACGGGCGTCGTTACGTTTTCAGCCCATGGCCCGGCTTGCACGCATTGTCGTTCCGGATGTCCCGCATCACGTCACGCAGCGGGGCAATCGGCGGCAGGAGATTTTTTTCACGACCGCGGATTTAGCGGCTTACCGCGATCCCGTCGAACGGCGCGGAGCCAACACAGGCTGCTGCACGTAGGCTTTCAACTGTATGTCAGTCCATCTAAGCTCCGGTTATGACCAACCACCGCTTACACCGCTTCGGTCTTTCGAAATCGAAGATCACTGCCTTCGAGCAATGCTCCCGGCGATTGTGGCAGCAGGTCCATGCGCCGGGCCGTGCCGAGCTCGACGAAGGCGCCGAGGCGCGGTTTGCGGCGGGACATGAGGTCGGGGCGCTGGCCTGCGCGCTGTATCCGCAAGGCGTGATGGTGGAGGCGGAGCCCAATCTTTCTGCTGCGGTCGCGGAGACACTGCGACTGCTGGAGGAAGGGCATCCCGGCCCGATCTTCGAGGCGACGTTCGAACACGATGGCGTGCTTGTGCGCGTCGACATCCTCGCGCGCAACGGGAATGGCTGGCGGATGTTCGAGGTCAAGAGCTCGACTGGCGCCAAGGACTACCATCGTGGTGATCTGGCGACCCAGGTGTGGGTCGCGCGCGAAGCAGGCATCGAAGTGACCGGCGCGGCGATCCGCCATCTGGACAACGGTTTTGTACTGGAACGCGAGGGCGATTACGATGGTCTATTCGCCGATGCAGAGTTGATGGCCGAAATCGAAGGCACCGTCAGCGCGCGCCCGAGCGTGGTCGAACAGGCGCGCGAGGTGCTGGCCGGTCCTGAGCCAGAAATTATGCCCGGCGATCATTGCAGCAAACCGTTCTCCTGCGAGTTTGCAGGGTGGTGCAACCGCGACATGCCCGCGGGGCCGGAATGGCCGGTTACGATCCTGCCCAACGGCGGGGGGAGGAAATGGCTTGAGCAGGGGATTGAAGACTTGCTCGATCTTGACGAGCGCGAGCTCAGCCAACGAAATGCCCGCATCGTTGCCGCCACGCGCAGTGGCACGCCCTATCACGATGTTGCCGGAGCCAGGACCGCCATGGCGGAATGGGGCTGGCCACGAGCATGGCTCGATTTCGAGACGATCGCCTTCGCGGTTCCCAGGTGGATCGGCACGCGGCCCTACCAACAAGTGCCCTTCCAATTCTCGCTTCATCTCGAAAGCAAGGACGGACGAATCGAACATCATGAGTCCCTCGACATGACCGGCGCCGACCCACGTACGGCCTGCGCCGAGGCGCTCGTCCGGTCGATTCCCGAGGGCGCCACGATTGTTGCCTACAACGCGCAGTTCGAACGGCGCGTACTCAACGAACTGGCGCGTGACTGCCCCAAGCGTGCAAAAGCCTTGCTGGCAATGGCCGAAAGGACCGTCGATCTCCTTCCCGTTGCCAGAAACCACTGGTATCACCACGACCAACGCGGCAGCTGGTCGATCAAGGCCGTGCTTCCGACCATAGGCGAGGCAGGCTATTCCGGCCTCGAAGTGAAGGACGGCGGCGATGCGCAGGCGGCCTATCTGGAAGCGATCGATCCCGCCACAACTCCGGAACGTCGTTCGGCCATTGAAGATGCGCTCAAGGCTTACTGCATGCGCGATACCTCGGCGATGATCGCCGTGGCACGCGTTCTCGTTGGCAAGGCGCAGTCCGTATGACGCAGAGGATGACTGTCGCAGCGACCGAGCAGCCAGAATTTCAGGCGCGCCGTTGATCCTGGCCGCATCATGACGCCGTTCTGGAAGCTGTCTGCCGCCGGTTTTGCGGCAACCGCCATTACCTACGGTCCCGCCCGCATGGGGTTCGGCCTGTTCCTGCCGGAATTCAGATCGGTGTTCTCGATCTCGATCCAGCAAGCCGGCATCATCGCGAGTCTGGGTTTCTTCGGTTTCTTCGTCGGCCTGTTGATTTCGCAGGTCATGACGGCGCGGAAAGGACCGCGGCTGCCGATCGTTTGCGGCCTGGCCGCCGCGACAGCCGGTATCGCGATGGTCGCGGTCGCCCCAAACCTGCCGGTGCTCTCGCTTGGTATCCTTCTGGCGATGTTGAGTGCCGGCTTTTCCTGGACACCGTTCAGCGACGCGATCAATCGAGGCGTAGACGAGGCGGCAAGGCCCGCGGCGCTTTCGCTGGTCAGCACCGGCACGAGCCTCGGGATTGCGGCTGCCGGCACCGCGGCGCTTCTGATGAGCATGGGCGGCGTTTCCTGGCGGCTCTGCTGGGCCATATTTGCCTTCGGCAGCGCTTTCTCGCTTCTCGGCAACTGGATTGCGTTGCGCGATGTTACCGGAACGCCGCGCCCGCGCCCCGCGCTGCGATGGCGGGTGCTGTTTCATCGGGCAGCCATACCGCTGTTCGGAATCGGTTTCTGTTTCGGCATCACCTCGACAGTCTATATTTCCTTTGCCGCCGATCGGATCGCGCAGGCCGGCGGTGTCGCTGGCGTTCCAGCCAATGTCTCGGGCAGCCTCGTCTTCATCTGCTACGGCGTCCTCGGCCTTGTCGGGCTTGTCACGGGGAGCGTGAAGACCGCAATGGGTCTGCCTCTGCTCCTGCGCCTGCTGATGCTGGCCTCCGCATTGTCTTCTGCGCTCATCGCGCTGGTACCGACATCATGGACGGGCGTGGTCGTCTCGGCGGGACTGCAAGGCATCAACGTCATGATGATGAGTGCCGCGATGGCGTTCTGGTCGGATCGGTTGTTCCCGGCTCTCCCGTCGCGCGGGTTCACGGCGGTGCTTCTTGCCGTTGCCACAGGTAGCGTACTCGGCCCGGTCGCGGCCGGGTCGGCTGCCGATGCGTTCGGCGCAGCGCCGATGTTCCTCGGGACGGCGATGCTCGCAGCGGCTGCGGCCCTGGCTGTTCGCTCCAGCTACATCCGGGAGAGCCCGCATCCGGCACAAGAGACTTCATGAGGCAGGCAAGTATTGGCCAAGTATTTCCGGCATCTCCACAAGCCGGGGGTATCCGGCTTGCCGGCACCAGACGGGAAAAATTAACCCGGGAAAATGGGTCGGGAAATGGCTCAAAAAATTTGCGGCTGTGCCGTTTGTGACAGTTTTTTGACAGTTCGATGACAGCCGGGCCCATTCCAGCCCTATGCGCGGCCTTCGGGCTGCGCTAACAACGCCCGCACAGGGCGCCGGCCGGACGGGGCCTTCGGACGGCATGGATTTGCGATGACCCCCCTCCATCTGGGCTTCATGGTCCTTATCAATCTGATCTGGGGCTTTGCGCTGATCGCGGCCAAGGTGTCGCTCGACCATTTTCCGCCGCTGCTGTTCGCGGCGCTTCGCTTCACGCTGATCGTGCTGGTGCTGTTTCCGTTCCTGCGGATCCACCAGGGCCGGATGAAACAGGTCATCATCATTGCGCTTTGCGCCGGGCCCATCGGCTTCGGCCTGTTCTTTGTCGGCCTTTCGCTTTCCACCGCGTCTGTCGTTGCGGTCACGAGCCAGCTCGGCGTTCCCTTCGCGACGATCATGTCGATCGTCTTTCTGAAGGAACAGGTGCATTGGCGGCGTTGGCTCGGCATCACGCTCTCATTCGCCGGCGTCATGGTCATCAGTTTCGATCCGGCCGTCTTCACCTATATCGACGGACTGCTCTTCGTGGTTGCCTCGGCGCTGGTCGGTTCCATCGGCACGATCTATCAGCGCCAGATCCGCAATGTCGGCGTCTTCGAAATGCAGGCCTGGGTCGCGCTTGCCGCCGCGCCGCTGATGATCGCGGGGTCGCTGGCGCTGGAGCAGGGACAGATTGCGGCACTTGCCGAAGCCGATCTGATGGAATGGGCCGGTGTCTTCTATGTCGCCTTCGCGTCGAGCCTTGTCGGCCATGCCGGCATCTATTATCTGCTGCAGCGCTATGAGGTGACGCAGACCGCGCCGCTGACGCTTCTGGCCCCGGTCTTTACGGTGTTTTTTGCGGTCATGCTGCTTGGCGAAGTGCTGACAGAGCGTATGCTGATCGGTGCGCTCGTCGCCCTGACGGGCGTTCTGATCGTGTCGATACGCCAGAAGCGGATTGTGGATACCGGACCCTGATGACCCTTCTCTGTGACGAGCGACTTTCGCCGAACTGCGACGAACGGCCGGCCGGGCGCGCCGTCGACATCCTGTTGCTGCATTACACCGGCATGGCCAGCACGGCGGCAGCGCTCGACCGGCTGTGCGATCCCGCGGCCAAGGTGTCGGCGCATTACCTTGTCAACGAGAGTGGACGCATCACGCGCATGGTGCCGGAACAAAGGCGGGCCTGGCATGCCGGTGTCGGTCACTGGGCCGGCGAGAGCGACATCAATGGCTGCTCCATCGGTATCGAGATCGGTAATGGCGGGCATGATTTCGGTTCGCCGCCTTATCCGGATATCCAGATGGCGGCCGTCGAAGCCCTGTGCCGCGACATTCTCACGCGTCACCCGATTCCGCGCGCGCGCGTTCTCGGCCATTCCGACATTGCGCCGGCACGCAAGGCCGATCCGGGCGAGTGGTTCGACTGGGCCCGCCTGGCGCGGGCCGGCATCGGGCTCTGGGTCGAGCCGGAACCGCTTGTCGAAGGTCCGTCGCTGTCGCTCGGCGACCGCGGCGACAGCGTTGCCGAACTGCAATTCCTGCTGGCCGATTACGGCTACGGGCTTGAGGTGCTCGGCCGTTATGACGCGGCGACGCAGGCCGTCGTCACCGCCTTTCAGCGGCATTTCCGTCCGGCAAGGGTCGACGGGGTGGCGGATCTCTCGACCGTCGCCACCCTTCGCCGTCTTGCGGATGCCGCGAAAGCCGTCGCTTAAGGAATAAGCGTCACGCGGCCGAAGGCCTTGCGGCTTTCGATATATTCATGGGCCGCGGCGGCATCCTTCAGCGGGAAGGACTTGTCGAGCACGACCTTCAGCTCGCCTTTCGCGATGTCGTCGATCAGGTTCTGGATGTTGTCGTGGACGCGGTCGGTGAAGATCTCGGCGCCGAGGAACACGCCCGAGAGCGACTGGTTGCCGCCCATCATCGTCGAGACATCGACGCGCATGTCCTCGCGTCCGGCGCGGCCGACCATCGAAATGCGGCCACGATAGGCGAGGGCGAGGATCGATTTCTGCAAGGTCGAACCGCCGACCGGATCGACGACCAGATTGACGCCCTTGTTGTCGGTCAGGCGTTTCGCTTCGGCGACCAGATCCTGCGTGCGGTAGTTGATGCCGTGATCCATGCCGTATTGTTTCAGACCTTCGAGACGTTCATCGCTCGATGCGGTTGCAATGACCGTGGCGCCTGCCCGTTTCGCAAGCTGGATCGCGGCGAGGCCGACGGCGCCGGCGCCCGCCTGCACAAGCACCGTTTCGCCGGCCTTCAGGCGGCCGAACTCGAACAGGCAATCATGCGCGGTTCCGAACGGGACCGGAATCGCCGAGGCGATCTTGATGTCGAGACTGTCGGGGACGATCCATGCATTGCGTGCCGGCACCGCGCGAAGCTCCGCATGCGAACCGAATGCGTTGACGGTGGTGACGCGCTGGCCGGGTTTCAGATGTGTCACTTCCGCGCCGGTCTCGACGATCGTGCCGGCGGCCTGATAGCCGACCACATGCGGCTCGGTGGCAAGCGCGCCGCCGCCGCGGTTCAACGTGTCGCCGCCTTCGATGCTGACCGCTTCGACCCTGATCACGACGCCCTGCGGATGACATTCGGGATCGGCAATGTCTTCGTATTTCAGGACCGAGGGCGGACCGTTTTCGTAATAGACCGCTGCCTTCATTGTGTTTCTCCCTGTTCGGATTGTCGTTGCAGGCAATGTCGGGACTGCGGCGGCGATCCGCAAGCGTCTTGACGCGGATGAATTTCAGGCCCATCTCAGTCACGTCAGATGGCCGGATGGCTGCTGCGTGCAAGCGCAGAGGAAAGTCCGGGCTCCACGGAGACACGGTGCCGGTTAATGGCCGGCGAGGGCGACCTCAGGGAAAGTGCCACAGAAAGTAAACCGCCGCGGCCTGCGGGCCGGGGTAAGGGTGAAAGGGTGCGGTAAGAGCGCACCGCGCGGCCGGCAACGGGCGCGGCACGGCAAACCCCACCGGGAGCAAGACCAAATAGGGGCGGCAGTTCAGGCACTTAGCCTGACAACCCGTTTCCGGGCCGCCGCCCGGGTTGGTTGCTAGAGGCGTCCGGCAACGGGCGTCCCAGATGAATGGCCATCGCCCGCAAGGGCACAGAACCCGGCTTACAGGCCATCTGACACCCCCCTCTGTCATCGAACTGTCACAAAGTGGGCGCGCTGCCGCCGTGGCGACCGGTCAGAAGGAAGGCAGGCGAGCCGGTCCAGATGCGACGACTGGAGAGCAAAGATGTTCTACTTGTGTTCTCAAGTCCTCGATGAATTAACCCCCCATTCAGACAGTTCAGGCGGGTCAAAATGGGGCGGAAAACCGCGAAAATACTAGGCTTTCCCGTTGACGACCATGAAATCCCATGTTATCCCATGATGTCCCGTACAAGGCCCAGCCGCGCCCATAGAGCGTCCGCCGGTCCCGCGGGCACAAGTTCCCTCAGGCAGGAGGGGGCGGCCCGAGAGAGGGGAGAGGTCGGCCGATGGAGTCGTTCCGGGGGCGTTTCACGAACAAGATCGATGCGAAGGGGCGCGTGTCCGTGCCTGCGAAGTTTCGCGCCGTAACGGTCGCCCAGGGCTTCAACGGGATCATCTGCTTTCCGCCGCTGAACGAGGGCCGGTTCATCGAGGGCTGCGGGCCTGCCTTTTCGAGCCAGATCGACCAGATGCTGGCGCGGCTCGACCCGTTCTCGCCCGAGCGCGACATGCTGGCCTCGGTGCTGCTCGGCGAAAGTGCCGAACTGATGTTCGACGCCGATGGCCGCGTCATTCTTCCCGAGACGCTGCGCGAGATGGCCGGCATCACCGACGAGGCGACCTTTGTCGGCGCCGGCGAACGCTTCCAGATCTGGGAACCCAGGGCCTATGAGGCCTTTGCCGTCGAAGCCAGGAAGCAGGTTCCCGGTTTCCGCGCCATGCTCAAGGCGCCGCTTCCCATCCCGGATGGAGGTGGACGATGAGCGACAGCGGCCGGAGCAACGCCCCTCATATCCCGGTGATGCTCGCCGATGTCCTCGATGTTCTCCGGCCGCATGATGGCGGGATCTATGTCGACGGCACGTTCGGTGCGGGCGGCTACACGCGGGCCATTCTCGGCGCCGCCGATTGCGCGGTGCTGGCGATCGACCGCGACCCGAGCGCGATCCTGCGTGGCCGGGCGCTGGCGACCGAGTTCACCGGCCGGCTGACGCTGATCGAAGGCTGCTTCGGCGACATGGCTCGGCTGGTGCGCGCGCTCGGTCACGAGACCGTCGATGGGGTGGTGCTCGACCTCGGCGTTTCCTCGATGCAGCTCGACGAGGCCGCGCGCGGCTTCTCGTTCCAGCAGGACGGACCGCTCGACATGCGCATGGGCGGCGAGGGCCCGTCCGCCGCCGATGTCGTCAATCATTTCGACGAAAGCGACCTTGCCCGGATCATCGCCGTCTATGGCGAAGAGAAGCGCGCACGGGCGGTCGCCAAGGCGATCGTCGCGGCGCGGGCGCAAGCCGAGTTCAAGCGGACGCTGGAGCTTGCCGAAACGGTGGCGCGGGTGATCGGCCGCCGTCCGCAGGACCGTATCCATCCGGCGACGCGCACCTTCCAGGCGCTTCGCATCTTCGTCAATGACGAGCTGGGCGAACTGGCGCGCGGGCTGTCGGGCGCCGAAGACCTGCTGCATGCCGGCGGCCGCCTCGCTGTCGTCACGTTCCATTCGCTCGAAGACCGGGCGGTCAAGCGCTTCCTTACCGCGCGGACCGGGCGGGCGGGGCGCGCCAACCGCCACATGCCCGAGCGCGACGAGGCCGCGCCGTCGTTCCACGAAATCGAACACAAGGCGCGCAAGGCGCCCGAGGCCGAGATCGAGATCAATCCACGCGCACGTTCGGCCAAGCTGCGCGCGGCTGAACGGACCGGCGCGCCGGCGCTGCCGCTCGATCCCGCAGCGCTCGGCCTGCGCGCGGTTCCGATGCTCGACCGGCAAGCGCCGGCGGGAGGGCGGGCATGATCCGGTTCATCAACCTGCTGCTCGTTGCCGCCGTGATTGGCCTTTCGGTCGGTCTCTACGACATCAAGTATCGCGCCGAGGGCGCCGACCGCATGGCAACCCGCATCGAGGCGGAGATCAATGGCGAGCGGGACGCCATTCGCGTGCTGCGGGCCGAGTGGAGCTATCTCAACCAGCCGGAGCGGCTGCAGGAGCTGGCCGCGCGCTACATGGAGCTCAGGCCGCTGACGGCCAGCCAGATCGTCGAGTTCGAGGACCTGCCGATGCCGCATATGGCAGACGATTTCTACGTGCCTTCGGGCCGGCAGCCGCTGGGCGGCTATGCCGGTTCCGTCGCCGAAGGTGCTGGAAGCGGGAGGTCCATTCAATGATCGGTCGCCGCAACCTGCCCCAGCCGCAGCCGCGTTTCCTTCAGCCGGGACATGACGCGATCGCCCGGCCGCGTCATGCCGCCCGTGCCGGCGACGGGCAGGGCCGGACGCCATCGGAGCGCCGTATCACGCTGGCGATCGCCGTGTTCGCTGCCTGTTTCGCGCTGATCGGCGCGCGGCTTGTCGGGCTGGCGATCATCGGCGGCGACGGCGCGTCGCGCGTTGCCGCGGTCGACAGCGCCGCACCGATCCAGCGACCCGATATCGTCGATCGCAATGGCGAGGTGATGGCAACCGATATCGGCACCGCTTCGCTCTATGCCGATGGCCGCAGCATTATCGATCCCGGCGAAACGGCGCGTCAGCTTGCGACCGTGCTGCCCGAGCTGGATGTTGGCGACATGACGGCCAAGCTTGCCTCGGGCCGCGCTTTCATGTGGGTCAAGCGCGATCTCGCGCCGCGCCAGCAATATGCGGTGCATTATCTCGGCCTGCCGGGGCTCGATTTCCGAAACGAGCGAAAGCGGGTCTATCCCAACGGCAAGACCGCCGCCAGCGTGCTCGGCATGGTCGATATCGACAATAACGGCACGGCCGGCATCGAGCGCTACATGGACCGGACGCTCGCCCGCCCTGACTCGTTCGGCGCGCCGCGTTTCGACCGAAACCGGACGGTGATGCTGTCGATCGACATCAAGGCGCAACATGCGCTGACGGACGAACTCGAAAAGGCAATGAGCGAATTCAAGGCGCTGGCCGCGGTCGGCATCATCATGGATGTGCATAGCGGCGAAGTCGTCGCGATGACGTCGTTGCCCGACTACGACCCCAACGACCCGATGGCGGCACCCGAAGAGGCGCGTTTCAATCGCGCGACGCTCGGCGTTTACGAAATGGGCTCGGTATTCAAGGCGGTTACGCTTGCGGCGGCACTCGACAGCGGCAAGGTTCGGCTCGACGGCCAGTTCGACGCGACCAAGCCGATGCAGGTGGCGCGCTTCAAGATTCACGATTTCCATGCGCAGAACCGCTGGCTCAGCGTGCCGGAGGTCTTCGTTCACTCCTCCAATATCGGTACTGCCAAGATCGCGTTGCAGCTGGGCGGTGACGAGCACCGCGAGTATCTGCGCCGCTTCGGCATGCTGACGCGGCCGCAGATCGAACTGCCGGAGGCCGGCGCACCGCTGACGCCGGCGCGCTGGACCGAGTTGTCGACCATCACCACATCCTATGGTCACGGCATTGCGGTGACGCCGCTGCAGGTCGTCAGCGCGATCTCGACCATCGTCAATGGCGGGTTCAAGGTCGAACCGACCTTCCTGCGCCGCAACGAAACACAGCTTGGGGCGCGGGTGATTTCGAGCGACGTCAGCCAGACGATGCGCGGGCTGATGCGGATGGTGGTGGCGGAAGGCACGGGACGCAAGGCCGATGTGGCCGGCTATCCGGTGATGGGCAAGACCGGGACGGCGGAGAAGGCCGAGAACGGCCGTTATGCCCGCAACAAGCTGATCACCTCGTTCATCAGCGCCTTTCCGGCCAACGATCCGCGCTACGCGATGATCGTGATGTTCGACGAACCGAAGCCGACAAAGGACACCTATGGCTATGCGACGGCCGGCTGGAATGCGGCGCCGGTGACCTCGCGGGTGGTGGCGCGGGTCGCGCCGCTGCTCGGGTTGCGGCCGGCGACGAAGCCGCAGGAACAGCAAATGTTGCGTGAAGCGAAGCTCGTGTCCTTCGATGCGGGCGGGCAGTGACGACAGGCGTATGCGTAGACGGCGAACAGGAATGTTGGGAGAGATGCAGCTTGCGGCGTTGATGGGGTCCGACCTCCCGGCGCTCCCGGAGGGGGGCGCGACGGAGATACTCGGCCTGACCGCGGACAGCCGTGCGGTCAGGCCCGGATTTCTTTTTGCCGCATTGCCGGGGACCAAGGTCGATGGCAGCCGCTTCATCCCGCAGGCGCTCGAGCAGGGCGCGGCGGCGCTGCTGGTGCCGCAGGGCGCCGTGATCGAGGCGCGCGTGCCGGTGATTGCCGACCGCAATCCGCGCCGGCGTCTGGCGCTGATGGCGGCGCGGTTCTTCGGCAAGCAGCCCGAACTCGTCGTCGCGGTGACGGGGACCAACGGGAAGACATCGGTTGCCACTTTCGTGCGGCAGATCTGGGCGGCGCTCGGCAAGGAGGCGGCCAGCCTCGGCACGCTGGGCGTCGAGCGCGCGGCCGGGACACGGCCGCTCGGGTTCACCACGCCCGATCCGGTGGCACTGCAGGCCGAACTGGCGACGCTGGCAGACGAGGGTGTGACACATCTGGCGATGGAAGCGTCGAGCCACGGCCTGGCGCAATACCGGCTCGACGGGGTGCGGCTTGCGGCGGCGGGTTTCACCAATATCACGCGCGACCATATGGATTATCACGCCAGTTTCGACGATTACCTCTATGCGAAGCTGCGGCTTTTCGGCGAAGTGATGGGGCCAGGCGGCATTGCCGTCATCAATGCCGACACGCCGCAGGCGGCCGAAGTCGAGGCGTTGTGCTGGGCGCGCGGACACCGGATCATCTCGGTGGGGCGCAAGGGGCGCGGCATCTGCCTTCTGACGACGCGGCCGACGGCGCGCGGGCAGACACTCGAACTGGTACATGGCGGCGCCAATTACGAAGTCGCGCTGCCGCTGGTCGGCGGCTTCCAGGCATCGAATGCGCTGGTCGCGGCCGGGCTCGTCATCGGCTGCGGCGGCATGGCCGCGACGGTTTTCAAGGCACTTGAAAAGCTCCAGGGTGCGCGCGGACGCATGGAAGAGGCGGTACATCTCGCGAACGGTGCCTCGGTCTATATCGATTTTGCGCATACCCCCGATGCGCTGGAGAATGTGCTCGAAGCGATGCGTCCGCATGCGCAAGGCAGGCTGACGGTCGTCTTCGGCTGCGGCGGCGACCGCGATGCCGGCAAGCGCCCGCAGATGGGTGCCATTGCGGCACGGCTTGCCGACATTGTCTATGTGACCGACGACAATCCGCGCAGCGAGGCGGCGGCAGCCATTCGCGCCGCAATCCTGCAGGGCTGTCCCGGCGCGCAGGAGATCGGCGACAGGGCCGAAGCCATCGAAACGGCGATGCGCGGGCTTGCGGCCGGCGATGTGCTGGTGGTCGCCGGCAAGGGCCATGAGACGGGACAGATCGTCGGCGACAGGGTCATTCCCTTTTCCGACCATGACGCCGTTGCGGCAGCGGCGCGCAAGATCGGCGGTGGCGCATGACGACACCGCTCTGGACACAGGCCGATGCAATTGCGGCGACCGGCGGCAAGGCCGAAGGTGCAAACTGGAGCGCGACGGGCGTTTCGATCGACAGCCGGACGCTGCAGGCCGGCGATCTCTTCGTCGCGATCGAGGGCGAGAACTCGGACGGGCACAAATTCGTCGAAGGCGCCTTTGCCAAGGGTGCGGCGGCGGCCATCGTGTCGAAGCCGACCGCGCAGATGCGTGCGGCGGGCCCTCTTGTCGTCGTTGCCGACACGCTTTCGGCGCTCAATGCGCTGGGCCGTGCCGCGCGGCGACGTGCCGCAGCGAAGATCGTCGCGGTAACCGGCAGCGTCGGCAAGACCGGTACCAAGGAGGCGCTGCACTTCGTGCTGTCCGAGCAGGGTGCGACCCATGCCTCGGCGGCGTCCTACAACAATCTCTGGGGCGTACCGCTGTCGCTGGCGCGAATGCCGGCCGATACGCGCTTCGGGATTTTCGAAGTCGGGATGAATCATCCGGGCGAAATCACGCCGCTGTCGAAGCTGGTCGAGCCCTTTGTCGCGCTGATCACCACGGTCGAGGCCGTGCACCTGGCCTTCTTCAATTCGGTCGAGGAGATCGCCGATGCCAAGGCCGAAATCTTCGACGGACTGCAGGAAGGCGGCGTTGCCATTCTCAATCGCGACAACCCGCATTATGCGCGGCTCCGGGCACGGGCCGAAGCGCGCGGCGCGGCGCGGATCATCTCGTTCGGCGAGCATGCCGACGCCGACGCACGTCTCGACAAGCTGGCGCTCAATGAAAGCTGCTCCTGCGTCTCGGCAACGATCTGCGGGCAGAAGGTCACCTACAAGCTGGCCGTGCCCGGGCGCCATATCGCGATGAACAGCCTTGCGGTGCTGGCCTGCGTGCAGGCGCTCGACGCCGATCTGGCGCTGGCCGCACTTGCCATGGCGCAGCTCAAGGCGCCGAAGGGCCGCGGCGAGCGCCATGTCGTATCGGCGCCGCTCGGCGACTTCACCGTGATCGACGAGAGCTACAACGCCAATCCAGCCTCGATGCGCGCCGCGCTGGCCGCGCTCGGACAGGCGCGTCCTGCCAATGGCGGCCGGCGTCTCGCGATTATGGGCGACATGCTGGAGCTTGGCGACGATTCGATGGCGATGCATCGCGAACTGGCCGCCGATATCGACCGTTCCGGGATCGATCTCGTTTTCGCCTGCGGTCCGCATATGCGCGAACTCTTCAAGGCGCTGCCGGCCGGCCTGCAGGGTGCCTATGCCGAGACGTCGGATGCGCTCGCGCCGCTGCTGCGCGACGCCATTCGTCCCGGCGACGTCGCGATGGTCAAGGGATCTCTCGGTTCGCGGATGGGGCCGCTGGTCGAGATGCTCAAGGGGATGGGCGACGACGACGGCGCCAGCCTGCGGCGCAACAGGGGGGATTAGGGGATGCTGTACGATCTACTGGGCGGCATGGCAGGCGAGATACCGGCGTTCAACGTGTTTCGCTACATCACGTTCCGCACCGGCGGGGCGACGCTGACGGCGCTGCTGATCAGCTTCCTGTTCGGGCCGCGCATCATCGCGTTGCTGAAGTCACGGCAGCGCCGCGGCCAACCAATCCGCGAGGACGGGCCGCAATCGCATATCGTGCAGAAACAGGGCACGCCGACCATGGGCGGGTTCCTGATCCTGGTCGGACTGGTGCCGTCGGTGCTGCTGTGGGCCGATCTGTCCAACAAGTATGTCTGGATCGTGCTGCTGGTGACGCTCGGCTTCGGCGCGGTGGGATTTGCCGACGACTATCTCAAGGTGTCGAAGATTTCGCCGAAAGGCGTGCCGGGGCGCGTCAAGCTCTTCTTCGAATTCGTCATTGCGATCGCCGCCATGTGGGCGCTGGTGCTGGTGGCCAACGAGCCGTTGCAGACGGCGCTGACCGTGCCCTTCTTCAAGAGCGTGTTGTTGCAGCTCGGCGGCTTCTTCTTCGTGTTCGGCGCGCTGGTCATTGTCGGTTCGTCGAATGCCGTCAACCTGACCGACGGGCTGGACGGGCTTGCCATCGTGCCGGTGATGATCGCCGCGGCGTCGCTGGGCCTCATCGTCTACCTGGTCGGCAATGCGGTGTTCGCCGACTACCTGCAGGTGCATTTCGTGCCGGGCACCGGCGAACTGGCGATCATCTGCGGCGCGCTGATCGGCGCCGGCCTCGGTTTCCTCTGGTACAATGCGCCGCCGGCCATGGTGTTCATGGGCGACACCGGGTCGCTGGCGCTCGGCGCCACGCTCGGCACCGTCGCCGTCGCGGCCAAGCACGAACTGGTGCTCGCCATCATCGGCGGGCTGTTCGTGCTGGAAGCGGTGTCGGTCATCGTGCAGGTCGCCTCGTTCAAGCTGACCGGCAAGCGCGTCTTCCGCATGGCGCCGCTGCATCATCATTTCGAACAGAAGGGCTGGGCGGAGCCCACCATCGTCGTCCGCTTCTGGATCATCTCGGTCGTGCTCGCCATGGCTGGTCTCGCAACGCTGAAGCTGAGGTGAGGGGATGATCGCAGCCACCGGTTTCGCCAAGCGCAAGGTCGCGGTGTTCGGGCTCGGCACGTCCGGGCTTGCGACGCTGCGCGCGCTCGAAGCCGGCGGTGCGACGGTGCTGGCCTGGGACGATTCGGAAGCAAAGCGGGCCGAAGCGGCGGCGGCGGGTTTTGCGCTTGCCGAAATCGATGGCTGGGACTGGACGGCGATCGCGGCGCTGGTGCTGAGCCCCGGCGTGCCGCTGACCCACCCCGAACCGCATCCGGCCGCGCGCGCGGCGCAGGCCGCCGGTGTCGAGATCATCGGCGATATCGAGCTTTTCCAGCGGGCGGTGACGGCAAGCGGCACCGGCGCGCGGATCGTCGCCATCACCGGCACCAACGGCAAGTCGACCACGACGGCACTGATCGGGCACATGATCCGGCGCTGCGGCGGCGAGGCACAGGTCGGCGGCAATATCGGCAAGGCGGTGCTCGAACTCGAAGCGCCGAAATCGACAACCGTCTACGTGATCGAGGTTTCTTCCTACCAGATCGACCTTGCGCCCGGTCTTGCGCCGAACATTGCCATTCTGCTCAACATCACGCCGGACCATATCGACCGGCACGGCTCGCTCGCGCATTACGCGGCCGTCAAGGCGCGGCTCTTCGACCGGCAGGGGGCGGGCGATACGGCGATCATCGGCGTCGACGATGTGCTGTCGAAGGATATCTGCACCGGTGTCAGCGCGCGACGCGCGGCCCGGGTCGTGCCGATTTCGGTCGGCAAGTCGCTCGGCCGCGGCGTCTATGCGATCGACGGCGTGCTCTACGACAATGCCGGCACGCAGGCGGTCAAGGCCGGCGACCTGAAGGAGATGCGGACGCTGGCCGGCGCGCATAACTGGCAGAACGCGGCAGCGGCATATGCGACCGGCCGCGCGCTCGGCTATACGCGCGAAAAGATCTTCGCCGCCTTCGAGAGTTTCCCCGGGCTTGCGCACCGCATGGAGATCGTGGCGGAGCGCGACGGCATGCGGTTCGTCAATGACAGCAAGGCGACCAATGCCGATGCCGCCTCGAAGGCACTGGCCGCCTACCGGAACATCTACTGGATTGCCGGCGGCAAGGCCAAGGAAGGCGGCATCGAAAGCCTCGCGCCGCTTTTCCCGCATATTGCGCGCGCCTATCTGATCGGCGAAGCGGCCGAAAGCTTCGCGCATACGCTCGACGGCAAGGTTGCCTACCGGCAATGCGGCACCCTGGCCGCCGCCGTCGAGGCCGCGACGCAGGATGCCACGGCCGACGATGCGGATCTGCGCGTCGTGCTGCTGTCGCCGGCCTGCGCCTCGTTCGACCAGTTCCGCAATTTCGAGGAGCGCGGCGACCAGTTCCGCCGCGAAGTGCAGCGCGCGCTCGCCGTGACGGGAGGGGCTGCCGCATGATCCGTCTCGCGCGTACCAATCGCAGCCTGATCGCCGAATGGTGGTGGACCGTCGACCGGTGGACGCTGCTTTGCCTGGTCTGTCTGATGGTGCTGGGCGCAGTGCTGGCGCTGGCGGCCAGTCCGGCGGTTGCCATGCGCATCAATTTGCCGCCATTCCATTTCGTTTATCGCCAGATGATCTTCTTCCTGCCGGCGCTCGCGGTGATGATCGGCGTGTCGCTGCTCAATGTGAGGCAGGTGCGGCGTCTCGCGGCGCTCGTCTTTGCAGGCGCGCTGGTACTGATGGTGCTGGCGCTGCTTGTCGGCCCGGAGGTCAAGGGCGCGCATCGCTGGCTGCAGGTCGGTCCGTTCGCGATCCAGCCATCGGAGTTCGTCAAGCCGGCCTTCGTGGTGCTGGTCGCCTGGCTCTTTGCCGAGGCCCAGCGCAGCCCCGGTATTCCCGGCACCGGCATTGCCCTGGTGCTCTACGCGGCGGTGGTGGGCGTGCTGGCGCTGCAGCCCGATTTCGGGCAGCTGATGCTGGTGACGATGGTCTTCGGCGCGATGTTCTTCATGGCCGGCCTGTCCTGGCGCTGGATCGGTTCGCTGGCCGCGCTCGCGCTGGCGGGCGTCGTTTGCGCCTATACGCTGATGCCGCATGTCGCCAGCCGCGTCGACCGCTTCCTCAATCCGGATTCGGGCGACACCTACCAGATCGACCGGGCGCTTGACGCTTTCCATGCGGCCGGGTTCTTCGGGCGCGGCCCGGGCGAGGGCGAGGTCAAGCGCATCCTGCCGGACGCCCATACCGATTTCATCTTCGCGGTGGCAGCCGAGGAGTTCGGTGTGGTGGTCGGGCTGATGATCATCGGCCTGTTCGCCTTCATCGTCGTGCGGCCGCTGAAACGGGCGGCCGAGGAGCGCGATCTCTTCGTGCAGTTCGCGACCTGCGGCCTGGTCGCGATGTTCGGACTGCAGGCGCTGATCAACATGGCGGTCAATCTCAATCTCGTGCCGTCCAAGGGGATGACGCTGCCGTTCATTTCCTATGGCGGCTCGTCGCTGCTGGCGCTGGCGCTCGCGATGGGCATGCTGCTGGCGCTGACGCGACGCCGCGCGGGCAGCAATGTCGCGCTGCCCGGCAACGGGAGGGCGCCGGCATGAAGCGCTATCCGCAGGGTCCCATCGTCATTGCCGCGGGCGGCACGGGCGGACATCTTTTCCCCGGCCAGGCGCTGGCGCAGGAACTGCGCCGCCGCGGCCGCCGTATCGCGCTGATCACCGACGAGCGCGTGCAGCGTTTCGACCGGCTGTTTCCCGATGCCGATATCTATCCCGTTCCGGCGGCCACACCTTCAGGCAAGGGGGCCATCGGGCTGGTGCGTGCGGCGCCGGCCATTCTCGCCGGCATCGCCCGCTCCTTCGGCATTCTCGGCCGGATCAAGCCGGCCGCGCTGATCGGCTTCGGCGGCTATCCGACGCTGCCGCCGGTCGCTGCCGCGATCCTGCGCGGAGTGCCGGTCTGCGTGCATGAGCAGAATGCGGTGCTCGGCCGGGTCAACCGTCTGGTCGCGCCTTATGTCGACGCCATCGCCTCGACCTTCGAAGCACCGAAATTCCTCAAGGCGCGCGATGCCGGCAAGGTCGTGCTGACCGGCAATCCGGTGCGCGATGCGGTGATGGCCGTCGCCGATCGCGGCTACCAGGCGCCGGCGGACGAGGGGCACATTCATCTGCTGGTGTTCGGCGGCAGCCAGGGCGCGCGGGTGATGAGCGATGTCGTGCCGGGCGCGCTTGCGCAACTGCCCGACGTGCTGCGGCGCCGCCTGTCGGTGGTGCAGCAGGCCCGGGCCGAGGATATCGAGCGCGTACGTGCGGTCTATGCGGCGGCCGGGATCGCGGCCGAACTCAGCGCCTTCTTCGACGACATGCCGGAACGGCTGGCGGCGGCGCATCTGGTTATCGGCCGCTCGGGCGCCTCGACGATCAGCGAGCTGGCGATCGTCGGCCGGCCGTCGATCCTGGTGCCGCTGCCGCATTCGCTCGACAACGACCAGAAGGCCAATGCCGAGAAACTGGCGCGCAGCGGCGCGGCCTGGGCGATCGAGCAGAAGAATTTCACCGAGACGGCGCTGGCGGCGCTGCTGACGACGCTGCTGGCCGACCCCGCGCAACTCGCGGCGGCGGCGCGCGCCGCCAAGGCGCATGGTCAGCCCCATGCCGTGCGCGATCTCGCCGATCTCGTCGAGCGGCTCGGCCGCGGCGAATTCCAGCCCGACGGTACGCCGCTGCGTGCCACCGACGCGACCGGCGGTTCCGGCGTCCTCAAATTCGCGATCGGAGGTGCATGATGCGTCCCGCGCCTCTCGACATCGGCAATATCCATTTCGTCGGCATCGGCGGTATCGGCATGAGCGGCATTGCCGAGGTCATGCACAATATCGGCTACAGCGTGCAGGGCAGCGACCTGTCGGAAAGCGCCAACGTCAAGCGGCTCGCCGGGCTCGGCATCAAGGTATTCATCGGCCAGAAGGCCGAGAACCTCGCCGATGCGCAGGTGGTCGTCGTGTCGTCGGCGATCAAACCCGACAATCCGGAACTGATCGAGGCGCGCGCCCGCTTCCTGCCCGTGGTGCGGCGCGCCGAAATGCTGGCCGAACTGATGCGGTTGCGTTCCTGCGTGTCGGTGGCCGGCACGCATGGCAAGACCACCACAACCTCGCTGGTGGCGGCGATCCTCGACGGCGCCGGGCTCGATCCGACCGTCATCAATGGCGGCATCATCAATGCCTACGGGACCAATGCGCGGCTCGGCGACGGCGAATGGATGGTGGTCGAGGCCGACGAATCCGACGGTACCTTCGTCAAGCTGCCCTCGACGATTGCGATCGTCACCAATATCGATCCCGAACATCTCGATTATTACGGCTCGTTCGAGGCGGCCAAGGACGCCTTCCTCGCCTTTGTCGAAAACGTGCCGTTCTACGGCTGTGCCGTGATGTGCGTCGACCATCCGGAAGTGCAGGCGCTGATCGGCCGCGTGCGCGACCGGCGCATTGTGACCTATGGCACCAATCCGCAGGCCGATATCCGCGCGACCAACATGCGTGTCGAGGACGGCTTCAATACATTCGATGTCACGATCACCGACCGCAAGACCGGTGCGACGCGCGAGATTCCGCGCGTTCGGCTGGCGATGCACGGGATGCACAACATGCTGAACAGCCTGGCGGCGATCGGCGTGGCGCTGCAGATGGGCATCGGCGACGACATGATCCGTTTGGCGCTGGAAGGCTTCGGCGGCGTCAAGCGGCGTTTCACGCATGTCGGCAACTGGAACGGCGTCAGCATCTATGACGATTACGGCCATCACCCGGTCGAGATCGCGGCGGTGCTGCAGGCGGCGCGTTCGGCGACACAGGGTCGCGTCATCGCCGTGGTGCAGCCGCATCGATACACGCGGCTGCACAATCTGTTCGACGAATTCTGCGCCTGTTTCAACGATGCCGATGCGGTGATCGTGGCCGATGTCTATGAAGCCGGCGAGAAGCCGATCGAGGGCGCCAGCCGCGACGCGCTGGTGGAGGGCCTGCGCGCGCGCGGCCACCGCAACGTGATGCCGCTGCCCGGCCCGGAGGGGCTGGCGGCGCTGGTGGCGCAGGTGGCGAAGCCCGGCGATCTCGTCGTCTGTCTCGGCGCGGGCAACATTACTGCCTGGGCCAATGCGCTGCCCGCCGAACTGGCGGCGCTCGGCGCCGGCAAGTCAGGGGGGCGCAAATGATGGCCGCGCGTGCTTCCCTTCCGCATCTGATCGACCGGCTGCCTTCGGTGCGCGGCGAACTCGTTGCCGATGCGCCGCTGGCACCGCTGACCTGGTTCCGCGTCGGCGGGCCGGCCGAAGTCATGTTCCGGCCGGCCGACGCGGACGATCTCGCCGCGTTCCTGGCGGGTTGTCCTGCCGATGTGCCGGTCACCATCATCGGTGTCGGCTCCAACCTGCTGGTGCGCGACGGTGGTGTGCCGGGTGTGGTTATCCGGCTCGGGCGGCCGTTCATGAATGTCGAAATCGCCAAGGGGAACCGCGTTCGCGCCGGCACAGCCGCGCTTGATGTGGCGGTGGCGCGCGCGGCGCAGGAAGCCGGCATTGCGGGGCTCGAATTCTATCGCGGCATTCCGGGTTCGATCGGTGGTGCACTCAGGATGAATGGTGGCGCCTATGGCCGCGAAACGAGGGATGTGCTGATCGAGGCCGTCGCCGTCGACCGGGCCGGCAAGCGCCATGTGCTGTCGAATGCCGATATGCATTACAGCTACCGCCATTGCGGTGCGCCGGACGATCTGATCTTTGTCGAAGCGCTGTTCCAGGGCACGCCTGGCGACAAGGGCGAAATCCAGGCGCGGATGGACGAGATCACCGCCTCACGCGAGGCGACACAGCCGATCCGTACGCGGACCGGCGGCTCGACTTTCAAGAATCCGGATGGTCACAAGTCGTGGCAACTGATCGATGCGGCCGGCTGTCGCGGCCTCACACGCGGCGGCGCGCAGGTGTCGGAGCTGCATTGTAATTTCCTGATCAATACCGGTGCGGCCAGTGCAGCCGATATCGAGGATCTCGGCGAGGAGGTGCGCGCGCGCGTCAAGTCGCAGAGCGGCGTCACGCTCGAATGGGAAATCCGTCGCATCGGCGTGCGGCAGGCAGGAGGCGAGGCATGAGCGCGGGCAAGCATGTCGCGGTTCTAAAGGGCGGCTGGAGCGCCGAACGCGCGGTCAGTCTGGTGTCCGGCAAGGGCTGTGCCGAGGCGCTGAAAGGCCATGGCTATCGCGTCAGCGAAATCGATGCAGGGCGCGATCTGGCCGATCAGATCCTGAAAGTGAAGCCCGATGTCTGCTTCAATGCGCTGCATGGGCGCTGGGGCGAGGATGGTTGCGTGCAAGGTCTGCTCGAGATCCTGCGCGTACCCTATACGCATTCGGGTGTGCTGGCCTCGGCACTGGCCATGCACAAGGAGCGCGCCAAGTCGATCTTCCGTGCCGCCGGACTTCCGGTCGCCGAAAGCGTCGTCGTGCCGCGCGAACAGGCCGCGCTCGGCCATGTCATGGATCCGCCCTATGTCATCAAGCCGGTCAGCGAGGGATCGTCGGTCGGTGTCTTCCTGGTGCGCGCCGGTGACAACCGGCCGCCGACCGAACTGACCTCGCCGGACTGGAATCTCGGCGACGAGGTGATGGCGGAACGCTATATCGCCGGCCGGGAACTGACCTGCGCCGTGATGGGCGAGGAGGTTTTCGGCGTCACCGAGATCATCGCCAACACGACCTTCTACGACTACGAGGCCAAATACGCGAGCGGCGGCTCACGGCACATCATCCCGGCGCCGGTCGAACCGGATGTCTATGCCGAGGTACAGCGTGTGACGCTGGCCGCGCACAAGGCGCTCGGCTGCCGCGGCGTTTCCCGCGCCGATTTCCGCTTCGACGACACGCGGCCGGGCAAGGGCGAACTCATTCTGCTCGAAGTCAACACACAGCCCGGCATGACGCCGACATCGCTGGTGCCGGAACTGGCCAATCTCGCCGGCTATTCCTACGCCGAACTCGTCAGCTGGATGGTGGAGGACGCGTCATGCGACCGGTGAAGAAAGCATCGCGCACCGGCATCCGAACCGCGCCGAGGCGCGGCGCCAAGAGCAAGATCGCGCCGGGCAAGCGCCGCAACGCGGCCGCGACGCGCGTCTTCGGCCGCCGTTCACAGCGCCCGCCGGGACCGATCGTGCGCTGGCTGGCCGAGATCGGCGCCGGCGAATTTCCGATGCGGCCGTTCACGGCCGGCGTGGCGGCGCTGCTGGTCGGCGTTGTCCTCTACGGGCTTTTCGTCGGCGGGCATGTCGCCGACGGCGCCAACGGCATCGCCGAGCGGACCAACCGTCTGCTGGCCTTGTCGGGCTTCAGCATTCAGGACGTGACCGTCACGGGGCGCGTGCGCACCGACAAGCAGGCCCTGTTCGAGGCCGGCGGGATGAAGCGTGGCGATCCGATCTTCGGCTTCGATACCGAGGCCGCGCGGCAACGTGTCGAGCGGCTGGACTGGGTCGAAACGGCGACGGTCACACGGTTGCTGCCCGACACGATCCGCATCGAAGTGACAGAGCGCGAACCCTTCGCCCTCTGGCAGCGCGGTGGCCTGCTGTCGGTCATCGATGCACAGGGGCGTCCGATCACCGACGAAAACGTGCAGGAGTTCGCGCATCTGCCTTTCATCGTCGGTTTCGGTGCGCCGCGCGAGGCACCGGCTCTTCTTACAACGATGCAGGCAGAGCAGCCGCAGCTTTTGCAGCGGGTCCGCGCCTTTGTGCGCGTCAGTGGCCGACGCTGGAATCTCCGGCTCGAGAACGGCGTCGACGTCAAGCTGCCCGAAAGCGGTGTCGAGAAGGCGCTGGCCGATCTCGTTGCCCATGACGCCCGGCACCGCATTCTCTCGCGCGACATTGTGGCGGTTGATCTCAGACTTCCTGACCGCGTGTCGGTCGAACTGGCGCCGGGCGCCGACGCAGCTGAAGGCATTGCGGCAGGCATCACGACGAAGAATGGCGTTATCCGGTCCGACGCGGCCGGTATTGGGGGCGATACATGAATATGGTCAGTCTCGGCTCGAGGAGTTTTCAGGGCCGGCCTGTTGCGGCGGGCCGCTCGGGTACGATTGCGGCGCTCGATGTGGGATCGAGCAAGATCTCCTGCTTCATCGCACGGATTGAAGCGGGGCGGGTGGCCAACGGTCATACGCCGGTCCGTGTCATTGGTATCGGCCATCAGGTGTCGCGCGGTATCCGGGCCGGCGCCGTTGTCGACATGGATGCGGCCGAAGAAGCGATTCGTGTCGCTGTCGACGCGGCCGAACGGATGGCGGGCGTGACAATTCGCGATGTGATCGTCGGCGTGTCGGGGGGTGAACCGAAAAGCCAGACGGTTGGCGTCAAGGCGTCAGTCGCGGCCGGCGAGATCGGCGACAACGATCTCGGGCGGCTGATCGGCCATGCCCAGAGCAACTTTCAGCCCGATGGGCGCGATGTCCTGCATGCCATCCCGACCAATTACAGTGTCGATGACAGTCGGGGCGTGCGTGATCCGCGTGGCATGTTCGGCGAGCGGGTCGGCGTCGAGGTTCACATGGTCAGCGGCTTGCGCGGGCCATTGCGCAATCTCGAACTCTGCATCGAGCGCTGCCATCTCTCGGTCGCCGGCATCGCGGTCAGCCCCTATGCGAGCGGTCTGGCCTGTCTGGTCGAGGATGAAATGGACCTGGGCGTGGCCGTCATCGACATGGGCGGTGGTACCACGTCGCTCGGCATCTTCTTCGAAGGCGCGATGGTCTACTGCGATTCCGTGTCGATTGGCGGGAATCATATTACCAATGACATTGCACGGGGGCTTTCGACGCCGCTCGCGCATGCGGAACGGATGAAGACGCTTTACGGCAGTGCGCTGGCGAGCCCGTCGGACGAGAGAGAAATGATCGATGTGCCACAGGTTGGCGAGAGCGATGCTGATTCGGCCAACCATATTCCGCGTTCGATGCTGACCGGCATCATCCAGCCCCGGCTCGAGGAAACCTTCGAGCTGGTGCGCGACCGGATGGATGCCAGTGGTTATGGGCGCCTGGCCGGTCGCCGCGTGGTGCTGACGGGCGGTGCGAGCCAGCTCAATGGCGCTCGCGAACTGGCCGCGCGCATGCTCGACAAGCAGGTCCGTATCGGTCAGCCGATCCGGCTGACGGGGCTGGCCGACGCAACCGGCGGCCCGGCCTTTTCGACCTGTGCGGGCCTGCTGACCTATGCGCAAATTTCGCCGCTCGATGCGACGGGTGTGGAAGACGAGGCGGAAACGGGTTCGCCCAATGGTCAGTTCCGCCGGTTCAGCCGCTGGCTGAAGGAGAATTTCTGATGAGACGCATCGACCATATCGGTGTGCGACGACGAAGCGGGCAACCGCAACGGGCACCTTGCCGGCGGCGGCAGGGACGGCTCGCAGGCCCGCCGGGAAGACGGGTGACCGAATCGCCGCCAGACAAGAGTGCGGCAAACCCGACCCGGATTTTCAATACTGCTCCCAGGAGGCTGACATGAGCATCAAACTTTCGGTTCCCAAGGAAAAGGAACTCAAGCCCAGAATTACCGTCTTCGGCGTTGGCGGCGCCGGCGGCAATGCGGTCAACAACATGATCGAGGCCGGTCTCGAAGGCGTCGACTTCGTTGTGGCAAACACGGATGCGCAGGCCCTGGCATTGTCTTCCGCGGATCGGCGCATCCAGCTCGGCGCCTCGATCACTGAAGGTCTGGGCGCTGGTTCGCGCCCGGAGGTCGGCTGCGCGGCGGCCGAGGAAGCGCTGCACGAGATCGTCGAGCACCTGCAGGGCGCTCACATGGTCTTCATCACGGCCGGCATGGGCGGCGGCACGGGCACGGGTGCGGCCCCGGTCATCGCCCGCGCGGCGCGCGAACACGGCATCCTCACAGTCGGTGTCATCACGAAGCCTTTCCAGTTCGAGGGCTCGCGGCGCATGCGGCTTGCCGAGGAGGGCATTTGCGAGCTGCAACAGTATGTCGATACGCTGATCATCATTCCGAACCAGAATCTGTTCCGGGTCGCGAACGAGAACACGACCTTTGCCGATGCTTTCGGCATGGCCGACCAGGTGCTGCATTCGGGCGTCGCCGGCATCACCGACCTGATGATGAAGCCGGGCCTGATCAATCTCGACTTCGCGGATGTGCGCACCGTGATGAACGAGATGGGCAAGGCCATGATGGGCACCGGCGAGGCCAGCGGCGAGAACCGGGCGATCGAGGCCGCGGAGGCCGCGATCTCGAATCCGCTGCTCGACGAAGTGTCGATGAAGGGCGCCAAGGGCGTGCTCATCAACATCACTGGCGGTATGGATCTGACGCTTTACGAAGTCGACGAAGCGGCCAATCGGATCCGTTCCGAAGTCGATCCGGACGCCAACATCATCGTCGGCTCGACCTTCGACAGCTCGCTTGATGGCCGGATGCGCGTCTCGGTCGTGGCAACGGGTATCGAGGCTGAAGGGGTGACGCTGGCCCGGCCCGAGGCGCAGACGGCGCAGATCCGTGTCGTTGCGCAAAATCGCGTGGCGGCCCCGGCGGCACAGCCGGTGGCCCAGGCAGCGCCTGCACCCAACCCGGTCCAGACCCAGGTCGAACAGATCGAAGAGCGGATGACGCCGGCGGTCCAGGCCGATCTCGGCATCGAGCCCTCGGCGCCAGCGGCCCGGGACTACGATGCGGCCGACTATGAAGCCGAGGTCATCATCCACAAGCCCGAGCCGCGGCAGCAGCCGGCACCCCGGGCCGAGGTCGATGCGCCGGTCGTTCCGGCGGCGGCGGTTCGCGCCGAACCCAAGGGTCAGCCCTTCATCCCGGGCGACCTCGAGCGGGCAGAGACCGGCAAGGCGGCAATCCCGGGATTCCTGGGTCAGAAGGCGGCGCCAGTGCAGCAATCCCGGGCACCCCGCAAGGGACCCGGTTTCTTCGAACGTCTGACCGGCGGTCGCCGCAAGACGGAAGAGGCCGCCGCCCCGGCCGCCCCGCAGCGCCGCGAGCCGGTTGCCGCCCAGCGCAAGCCGGAGCCGGCACGTCCAGCGCCGGCCGAGAATGCCCGGCTCCAGGAAGGATTGTCGCCGGCCACCGAGAGTCGTCTCGTGCAGCCCTCCTATGAGGAAGAGCAGCTCGAGATCCCGACGTTCCTGCGCCGTCAGGCCAATTGACGACTGCCGGCCCTGCCCAGGCGGGGCCGGCCCGGATGGTAAACCCGCCCGTTTCGGACCTTGTGCCGGAGGGCGGGTTTTCTCTTTTCCGATCAATAGTTAACCGGCGTTTCCGGAACGTAACATTCGGTAAAAATCTGTTATTTGAGACGATTTTGAGACGCTGTTAGAACCGGTCCGAAGTCAGCCAAATGGGGTGGCTGGACTTTTGGGGGGATTCTCAGGTGTTTCAAGTGCGTAAATCAGAGTTCGAAACAATCATGCTGGAGACGGTCCGGCGCCAGCGGCGCGCGGCAGCATTGCCGTATCCGCAGATGACGCTGGCGGCGCCGGTTGCGATCGAGGGTGCGGGTCTTCACAGCGGTGAAATCATTCGCATGACGCTGCGTCCGGCGGATGCCGATCACGGCGTCGTCTTCCGGCGCATCGACATCGAGGGCGGCCGCGACGCGACGGATATTCGCGCGCGCCACGACAATGTCGTCGAGACCACGATGTCGACCGTGATTGCCAATGCGGCCGGCGCGCGCGTCGGCACGATCGAACATCTGATGGCGGCGCTTGCGGGTCTGCGCATCGACAATGTGCTGATCGAGATCGATGGCGCGGAAGTGCCGGTTCTCGATGGCAGCGCCGAAGTCTTTGTCGAACGGATCGAGGCGACCGGCCTGACGGCGCTCGATGCGCCGCGCCGTGCCATCCGCGTTCTGAAGCCGGTCATTGTCGAAGAGGGCGGGAAGCGCGCCGCGCTGCTGCCCGGGGATGGCTTCCGGCTTGCCTTCGAGATCGATTTCGACAATCCGGTGATCGGCCGTCAGGCGATCGAAGCGGATCTCTACGATCCCTGCTTTGCCGATGACATCCTGCGGGCCCGGACCTTCGGCTTCCTGAAAGACCACCAGGCACTGCAGGCGGTCGGGCTCGGTCAGGGCGCATCGCTCGACAATGCGATCGTCATCGACGGCGACCGCATCCTCAACGAGGACGGCCTGCGTTATGAGGACGAGTTCGTTCGCCACAAGGTGCTGGATGCCGTCGGCGATCTGGCCCTGTCGGGACTGCCGCTGCTCGGCCGCTATGAAGGCACGCGTTCCGGCCATGCGATGAACAATCGTGTGCTGCGGGCGCTGATGGCAGATACGGCGGCCTGGGAAGTGGTCGATTTCGTCGAGGCCGCCGCGCCGGCCTATGCGGCCGAACGCGGACTTGCGGCGCTGCAGGCCGACTGAGCGCCGATCCCTCCGTCCGGCACCGAAATCCATCGAAATCCGGTCCTGATCCCGCCCTGCTGCTTGCCGGGCGGGTAGCGCGCCCGCTATGGTCTCGTGAGGCTTCTTGGGCTAGAAACAGGCAGGGATTGCCTCCCGTGCCGGGCGAATCGCGCCGTGTGCCGCCCTCCGGATTGTCGAACGAAATGGACCCTGCCAGCATGAGTTCTGCCCGCCTGTTCCCCTGCAATGCCGAAACCCGCTCCGGCCTCCGCCTGCGCCATGCGCTGACGGGCGCGGCGGTACTCGTCATTGCCGCCCTTGGCGGCTGCGCCAGCGACGAAGTTCCCTATGAGGAACGCGCGGTCGAGCAGATCTACAACAAGGCGATGGATCACATGGACGAAGGCCGCTACATCCCGGCGGCCAAGGAGTTCGACGAAGTCGAGCGTCAGCATCCCTATTCGGAATGGGCGCGCCGCTCGATGCTGATGAGCGCCTATGCCAACTACAAGGTCAACCAGTACGACGAGGCGATCCTCAATGCGCAGCGCTTCATTTCGCTGCATCCGGGCAACCGCGACGTGCCCTATGCCTATTACCTGATCGGCCTCAGCTACTACGAACAGATTTCCGATGTCGGCCGCGACCAGAAGATGACCGAGAACGCGATGGCGGCCTTCACCGAACTGGTGCGCCGTTTTCCGGCCAGCGAATATGCGCGCGACGCGCGGCTGAAGATCGATCTGACGCAGGACCATCTGGCCGGCAAGGAGATGGAGATCGGGCGCTACTATCTCAAGCGGCACGACTACATCGCGGCGATCAACCGCTTCCGCGTCGTGGTCGAGAAATACCAGACCACCACGCATACGCCCGAAGCGCTGGAGCGCCTGACCGAAGCCTATCTGGCGCTCGGCATCCAGACCGAGGCGCAGACGGCGGCGGCGATCCTCGGCTACAACTATCCCGGCAGCGAATGGTACGAAGACAGCTATGCGCTGCTCGCGGGCTATGGTCTTGAGCCGGTCGAGAACCGGGACTCCTGGATCAGCCGGGCCTGGCAGTCGGTCACTTCGGTCTTCTAGAACCAGCCATAAGGCGCGTTTGATGCTCGCCGCCCTGTCCATCCGCGACATCGTTCTCATCGATCGACTGGAACTGGCGCTCGAGCGCGGCCTGTGCACGCTGACGGGCGAGACGGGCGCCGGCAAATCCATTCTTCTCGACGCGCTCGGGCTTGCCATCGGCGCGCGTGCCGATAGCGGGCTTGTCGGGCAGGGCGTCGAGCAGGGCAGCGTCACCGCCGTCTTCGACGTGCCCCCGGCGCATCCCGCCCGCGCCATTCTCCGCGACAACGGTCTCGATGCCGAGGGCGATCTCATTTTGCGCCGCGTGCAGACGCGCGACGGCCGCTCGCGTGCCTTCGTCAACGACCAGCCGGTCAGCATCGCGCTGTTGCGCCAGCTCGGCGACGAGCTGGTCGAGATTCATGGCCAGCATGACGAGCGCGGACTGCTCGATGCCTCGGGGCACCGCGCGATCCTCGATGCCTTTGGCGGTCTCGAAGGCAAGGTCGCAGCGGCGCGCAAGCTGCATGCGGCGGCAGCCGAAGCGCGCGCGGCGCTGGCCGAACATGAGGCACTGCTGGCGCGCGCGAAAGCCGAACAGGATTATCTGACCCATGTCGTCGGTGAGCTCGACGAACTGGCGCCCGAGCCCGGCGAGGAAAGCGCACTCGCCGAAGAACGCACGCTGATGATGCATGCCGAAAAGATCGCCGGCGATCTCGTCGAGGCCGATGCGACGCTGAGCGGCGATGGCGGGCTTGAGGCGCGGCTCAATGTGGCGCTCCGGCGGCTGGCCCGTGTTGCCGAACAGGCCGGCGGGCGGCTCGACGGCGCCATCGCGGCGCTGGAGCGGACGCTCAACGAGGCGGCCGAGGCGCGCGACCGGATCGGCGAGGCGATGCGGGCGATGGAATTCGATCCGGCACGGCTCGAGCGATCCGAAACGCGGCTCTTCGCGCTCCGGGCGGCGGCGCGCAAGCATAATGTCCTGGTCGACGATCTGGCGGCGCTGGCCGACAGGCTGCGCGCGCAGCTTGCCGATATCGAAGGCGGCGAGGCAAAGCGCGTCGCGCTGGCCAAGGCCGCCGATGCGGCGGCTGCCGCCTATGCCGCGCATGCCCGCGCGCTGTCGGCCGAGCGGCAAAAGGCAGCGGCGAAACTCGACAGGGAAGTGGCGAAGGAATTGAAGCCGCTGAAGCTCGACAAGGCGCAGTTCAGGACGCAGATCGATGTGCTGCCGGAAGCGCAGGGCGGACCTGACGGCATCGACCGCGTCTCCTTCCTGATCTCGACCAATCCCGGCGCGCCTTTCGGGCCGCTGATCAAGATCGCCTCGGGCGGCGAGCTTTCGCGTTTCGTGCTGGCGCTGAAGGTGGCGCTCGCTTCGCGCGGCAGCGCGCCGACGCTGATTTTCGACGAAGTGGATTCGGGCGTCGGCGGGGCGGTCGCCGAAGCGGTCGGCCGCCGCCTTGCCGAGCTTTCCAGGGCCGCGCAGGTGATCGTCGTCACCCATTCGCCGCAGGTCGCGGCGCGGGCGCAGCATCATTTCCGCATTTCGAAAAGCGCCGGCAACGGCGCCACGAAAGCCGCGCGGCTCGCCACCCGCGTCGAGACGCTGGGCGCGGCCGAGCGGCGCGAAGAGATCGCGCGCATGCTGGCCGGTGCCACGGTCACCGAGGAGGCGCGCGCCGCCGCCGACCGGCTGATCGGGAGCCATCCGTGACAGGCGCCGGGCGCGACAGCGACGGCAGCGCCCTGAAGCCCGTCGACCATCTGACGATGGAGGAGGCGGCCGAAGAGCTCGAGCGGCTGGCCGCCGAGATCGCCGAACATGACGCGCTCTATTACCAGAAGGACCGGCCGCGCGTTTCGGACGCCGACTACGACGCCTTGCGCCAGCGCAACGAGGCGATCGAACAGCGCTATCCCGAGCTTGTGCGCGAGGACAGCCCCTCGCACCGCGTCGGTGCGGCGCCGGCCGAGGGTTTCGGCAAGGTCGTTCACAAGGTGGCGATGCTGTCCCTGTCGAACGCCTTCGACGATGCGGATGTGCGCGAATTCTGCGCGCGGGTCAGGCGCTTCCTCAATCTCAAGGAAGACGAGACGCTGGCCGTCACCGCCGAACCCAAGATCGACGGGCTTTCGGCGGCGCTGCGCTACGAGAAGGGGGAGTTCGTGCTCGGTGCGACGCGCGGCGACGGGCGCGAGGGCGAGAACGTCACCGAAAATCTCCGCACCATCGCCGATGTACCAAAGACGCTGAAAGGGAAAGACATTCCCGATGTCGTCGAGATCCGCGGCGAGGTCTATATGAGCCATGCCGATTTCGCGGCGCTCAACGAAAGGCAGAGGGACGCCGGCAAGTCCGTCTTCGCCAATCCGCGCAATGCGGCGGCAGGTTCGCTGCGCCAGCTCGACGCGAAGATCACCGCCAGCCGGCCCCTGCGCTTCTTTGCCTATACCTGGGGCGAGATGTCGGCGATGCCGGCCGGCACGCAATCGGGCGTCATCGAAGCCTTCGAAAAATGGGGTTTCACGGTCAACCCGCTGTTCCGGCGCTGCGAAAGCGTGGAAGAACTGATCGCCTTCTATCACGAGGTCGAGGAAAGCCGCGCCGGTCTCGGCTACGACATCGACGGCGTCGTCTACAAGGTCGACCGGCTCGACTGGCAGAACCGGCTGGGTTTCGTCTCGCGCTCGCCCCGCTGGGCGATTGCGCACAAGTTCCCGGCCGAGCAGGCGATGACGGTGCTGGAAAGGATCGAGATCCAGGTCGGCCGCACCGGCAAGCTGACGCCGGTGGCGCGGCTGACGCCGGTGACCGTCGGCGGCGTCGTCATGTCCAATGCGACGCTGCACAACCAGGACGAGATCGAACGTCTCGGCGTGCGGCCGGGCGACACGGTTGTGGTGCAGCGGGCGGGCGACGTCATTCCGCAGATCGTGCGCGTGGTCGAGGACAAGCCGCGCGGCAGGAAGAAGTTCGTCTTTCCCGAAACCTGTCCCGAATGCGGCAGCCATGCGGTGCGCGAGGTCAATCCGAAGACCGGCAAGATGGATGTCGACCGGCGCTGCACCGGCGGCCTTGTCTGCCCGGCCCAGGCGGTCGAACGGCTCCGGCATTTCGTGTCGCGCAACGCCTTCGACATCGAGGGCCTCGGCGAAAAGCAGATCGCGGCCTTCTTCGCCGACGGGCTGATCGCGCGGCCCGACGAGATCTTCACGCTGGAGGCGCGCGACAAGAAGAGCCTCAAGAAGCTGAAGGACCGCGAAGGCTGGGGCGAGACCTCGGTGCGCAACCTCTTCGCCGCCATCGACGCGCGCCGCAAGGTCGATCTCGACCGCTTCATCTTTGCGCTGGGCATCCGCCATGTCGGCGAAACCAATGCGCGGTTGCTGGCCCGCAGCTACGGCACGCTGGAGAATTTCGAGGCGCAGATGCGCGCCGCCGCCTCGCGCGAGGGGCCGGCCTGGGAGGAACTGATGTCGATCGACGGCGTCGGTGAGGTGCTGGCCGGGTCGATCGTCGATTTCTTCGACGAGAAGCACAATCGCGAGGTGCTGGCGGGCCTCAGCAAGGCCGGCGTCGAAGCGGTGCCCTTGCCGGCGCAGGAAACGGGCTCCCCCATTGCCGGCAAGACGGTCGTCTTCACCGGTTCGCTGGAGCGGATGACGCGGTCGGAGGCCAAGGCCCGGGCCGAGCAGATGGGGGCGAAGGTCGCGGGCAGCGTCTCGGCGAAGACCGACCTGGTGGTCCATGGGCCGGGGGCGGGCTCCAAGCTCGCCAAGGCACAGGAACTCGGGATCGAGACGATCACCGAGGACGAATGGATGGAAATGGCGGGCGCCTGAGCCGTTTTCGGCGTTGGCGGTCAGCCGTTCTTAACTTTGTCCGGGCGAAAATGCCGTGTTTTGCACGTGTCGGCCTCAGGGCCGGAAGCCCGGGAAAGCCATGGAAGCCTTGCTGATCCTGCAAGAGGCGGTGCTGTTCGACCAGTTGCTTTATGCAGTGGGGCTGGTCGGCGCGGCGTCGGCCGATGAGCGCGTCGAGGCGCCCGATTCGGGCATTGCCGTGACGACGCTGCGCACGCACGAAGCCGTCGAGGCGCTGGCGCCGGAATGGCGGGCGCTCGAGGCGCGCGCATCGGCTACCGCGACCGCCTTCCAGGCTTGCGACCTTCATCGGGTCTGGGCGCGGCATTTCTGCGATACGCGCACGGCGCTGCGCGTGGTCACGCTGCGCCGGAACGGCCGGCTGGTGCTGGTCTGGCCGCTGGCCGTGGGGCAGACGGCACTGGGCGGCGTCGCGGCCTGGGCCGGCGACCCGCTCGGGCAATATGGCGATGTCGTCGTCGAGGCCGGGCCGGCGCGCGACCGCTGGATCGAGGCGGCTTTCCGCGAAATCGGTGCCTGGGGCGATGTTTCGTTTCTGCATCTCTGCGGCGTGCGCGCCGACAGCGCCGTTGCGCGCTGGGCCGGAAAGCGCGGCCGCCGGATCGGCGTCACGCAGGAAGCGCCGGCGCTCGATCATTCGCCGTTCGAGAATGCCGCGGCCTTCGCAAAGGCCGGCTGGCCGCAGGCGAAGCGCAACATCAAACGCATCAAGAAGCTCGAAAGCATGGGCGGCATGAATTTCGAGATGATCGGCCCGGGCGAACGCGCGCAGGCACTGGTCGGGGCCGCTTTCGGCTTCAAGCGCGCATGGCTCGACCGGCAGGGCCATTTCGGCCGCGCCTTCATCGATACGCGGCTCGAAGCCTGCCTCACCGAACTCGCCGGCAATGCCGGCTTGCGTTCCGGCCTCGTCGTTTCGCATCTTTCGGTCGGCGGGGAGACGGCAGCCATCGAGATCGGATTCCGTCACGGCGGTACCCATTACGCCTACATGGGTGCCTTCGCACCGGACTTCGCCAAACACAGTCCGGGCTTCGTCGTCACCGAACTGACGATCCGCTCTTGCGTCGAGGCGCCGGATGTCGGCGAATACGATCCGCTGCCGCCCGCCGACGATTACAAGCTGGCCTGGTCGAACCGCCGCGTCAAAGTGCGCGACTATGGCTTTGTGATCGGCTGGCCGGGCTTTGCGGCCTTCCTCTACGCCGCCCGCCTGCGCCCCGCCGCCAAGGCGCTCTATGCGCGCCTGCCGCTGAAGCTGAGGCAGGGCTTGCGGTTCTCCAGAAAATAAAAATTCTTCGTCATTGCGAGCGAAGCGAAGCAATCCAGCAGCGGCAGGCGCCGGGTTTGCGGCTCCTGGATTGCGTCGTCGCGCTCACGCGCTCCTCGCAATGACGGTGAAACTCTAGATCGCCCGCGTCGCCGTCTCCAGCCAGGCGCGCGTCTCCGCGTCGAGCCCGTCCGCCAGCGCTTCGCGGACGCGGGCGTGATAGGCGTTGAGCCACGCCACTTCCTCTTCCGTCAGCAATGCCTTCTCGACCAGCGCGAGGTCGATCGGCGCCAGCGTCAGCGTTTCGAAACCCATCATCGGGCGCTCGCCGCCCTCGACGGCGGCCGGCGGCGTCACCACCAGCAGGTTCTCGATGCGGATGCCGAAGCCGCCGGGCTTGTAGTAGCCGGGCTCGTTCGAAACGATCATGCCGGGTTTCAGCGGCTGGTGGCCCATTTTCGAAATGCGCTGCGGCCCTTCATGTACGGACAGATAGGAGCCGACGCCATGGCCGGTGCCGTGGTCGTAGTCGAGGCCCGATTTCCACAGCGCCATGCGCGCAAAGGCATCGAGCTGCGCGCCGGACGTGCCTTCGGGGAAGCGCGCCGTCGCAATGCCGATATGGCCCTTCAGCACGCGCGTGAAGCGGTCGCGCTGTTCGGCATCGGGCGTGCCGATGGCGACCGTACGCGTCACATCCGTCGTGCCGTCCATATATTGCGCGCCGGAATCGACCAGAAAGAGTTCGCCCGGTTGCAGCGGGCGGTTGGTGCCCTCGGTGACGCGGTAATGGACGATGGCGCCGTTGGCGCCCGCGCCCGAAATCGTGTCGAAGCTCAAATCCTTCAATTCGCCGCCTGCCGAGCGGAAACCTTCGAGCCGCTGCGCCGCTTCGATTTCGTCGACGCTGCCCTTGGGCGCCTCGCGCGCAAGCCAGGCGAGAAATTTCGTCAGCGCATGGCCGTCGCGCAGATGCGCGGCGCGGGTGCCGTTGACCTCCGCCTCGTTCTTGCAGGCCTTCGGCAGCTCGCAAGGGTCGGTCCCGCGCTTCACCTCGGCGCCGGCATTTTTCAGCCGGTCGTCGATCCATGAAGCACAGGTTGACGCGTCGACCAGCACGGTCTTTTTCTTGCGGCCGAGTTCGTCGAGTGCGTCCCCGAGCTCGTCGCGCGGGCGGATGCTCACCACATTGCCGAGATGGGCGCGCGCCGCATCGTCGAGCTTGCGTTCGTCGATGAAGAGTTCGGCGTGGCCGTCCTCATGCAGCAGGGCGAAGGAGAGCGGCAGCGGCGTATGCGGCACGTCGGCGCCCCGGATGTTGAACAGCCAGGCAATCGAATCCGGCATGGTCAGCATGGCGGCGTCGGCATCGGTGCTCATCAGGTCGGAGGCCAGCCGTTTGATCTTGTCGGATGCGGCTTCGCCCGCATAGTCGAGCGGGTGGGGCGCGATTTTCGCGGTCGGCGGGTCGGGCTGGTCGAGCCAGATCGTGTCGAGCGGATTGGCGTCGACCGGCACCAACAGGCCGCCGGCCTTCTCGGCCGCTTTCCTGAGCCGCGCCACCGCGTCGATCGTGTGCAGCCAGGGGTCGTAGGCAAGCCGCGCGCCCTTGGGCAAATTCTCTTCGATCCAGCGCGACGGCGGTTCCTCGATCAGGTGCTGCGGCACGAAGGTGTCGATATCGACCTGGCCGCGCACCTGCAGCGTGTAGCGCCCGTCGATGAAGATCGCCGCCTTGTCCATCAGCACAATGGCGAGCCCCGCCGAACCGTTGAAGCCGGTCAGCCAGCGCAGCCGTTCGGCATGGGCCGGCACATATTCGCCCTGATGCTCGTCGGCGCGGGGGATCAAAAACCCGTCAAGCCCGCGCCGCTTCAGTTCGGCGCGCAGCCGCGCCGCGCGTTCGATGCCAAGGGCCGGGTTTGCGGTGTCGTCGAAGGTCTGGAACATGGAATGAATGTAAGTTGCGCCGGGGGCGGGGGCAATGGGGTGACCTGAGCCCCAAGTTTCATCCAGTTGGAAGTAGAGTCTGTTGAACATTTGA
>NZ_CAXBIB010000013.1:0-110144 GCF_963975745.1 uncultured Parvibaculum sp.
AAAACCGCGTTCCAGACATGACCCAACAACACAGTTGCCGGGAATAAATCCCGGGGTGACATCTGTGGGGGAGACAAAGGCCGCGCCCCACTCATGCGCTGGCCATCCTCGATAACATCACACCCCAATCCGTGCCTCCGCCGCCATCCCGCGCTATAGTCCTTCCGGGGGCGACATGAATCGCAAGGAGAGAGCATGCGCGGCGTAATCCGGTCGACACTCGTCATTCTGGCCCTCGCGCTCGGCGCCGGCGCCGCGCAGGCCGAGCCCGGTTCGGGCCGCAGCGTCGAATGGGTCAGCGGCAAGGATCTCTTCGCCGCGGCCGAGGAACTGACGCTCGACCGCCGCGTCGACGGCGCGCTGACGGCGGCCGGCCAGATCGTCATCCTGACCCGCGACGCGCATGTCAAGGGCGACACCTGGATCGCGGCGCGGCGCGCGGCGATCGAGGGCGAGTTCGAGGGCGATCTCTCGATCCGCGCCCAGGAAGCGCTGATCAACGGTCATGTCGAGGGCGACGTCACCTTTTACGGCCTCGAACTGGCGCTCGGTCCCGATGCGCGGATCGACGGCAATGTCGATTACTACTCGGCCTCGGCCGCCCGCATCGACAAGGGCGCGACGATCAAGGGCGAGATCAACGGCCGGGCCTTCCAGTTCCGCGACGACAGCGCCGACGCGCCCGACGCGCCCGACACGGCCGGGGAGCGCGATACGCGGCAAAGCTGGCGCGACAATCATATGCGCGACCGCCACGGCGGCTTTGCGGCACCGGGCTATCACATGTCGGCCGGCGGTGCGGTGGTCTTTGGCGGATTGGCGATCCTGCTGGCGCTGGTCGCGCCGGGCACGGCGGCGCGGATGCGCGATGCCGCCACCGCCGAGCCCTGGCAGGCCATCGGTCTCGGTTTCGTCTGGCTGATCGGCGTGCCGGTGCTGGCGGTCGCCTCTGCGGTGACGCTGGTCGGGCTGCCGGTGGCGCTGCTGCTGATGCTGGCCTGGCCGCTCGGCATCGTGTTCGGCCTTGCCGCCGTGCTGACGGCGCTGGGCGGCATCATCGCGGCGCGTCTCGGTTCTGCCGGCGAGGGGCGGCTCGGCCTGATCGCCGGCATCGTGCTGGCCGCCGCCCTTCTCTGGATCGGCATTTCGATCCCGGCCATCGGCGCCATCATCTGGCTCGCCGCCGCCGCCATCGGTCTTGGCCTGATCGTCATGGCGCTCTGGGGGCCGCCGGCGGTGCCGTCATAGAGTTCTGAAAGGGCGGTACGGATTTTCCTGATCTTCCACCCTCCCACGGCGAAGGGTGGGAGCTTCTGCGAATCGGCAGGTGCTTTCGCCGCCTCACGCAAACTTCGGGGATAAGTATTTTTGCCATTTCCGGCAGAAAAACTTGTCCCCGCCTTTTCCGGGAGTCCGGCGCGATGCAGCCCATACGGGGATAAACCCGCCGATAAACCCGGGGACAAGTTGCCAACCATTCCGTACACGGATGTTAATGACCGTCATTTGTGACAGTTCCGTGACAGAAGGGGGGGTCTCTCTTCAGCCATCGGCTGTGCATTCCGGCGCAAGCCGTTGACGCGTCCGGGAAATCCGACTTATCCCCGATTTGATCCTTGTACGGATCACTTGCTGTCGCAGCCGAAGACCTCTTCGAAGCTCGACCGGAGCGCGATATCGACATCGGCCATCGTCGCCGTCCGGCCGAGATCGGCCAGGCTGGTGACGCCGTGTTGTGCGATCCCGCAAGGCACGATCCCCGAAAAATGATCGAGGTCGGGGTCGACATTGAGGCTAACCCCATGAAACGTCACCCATTTCCTGAGGCGCACGCCGATCGCCGCGATCTTGTCTTCGGCCGTCAGCCCGCGTTCCGGCCGGCGGACCCAGACGCCGACACGGTCCGCCCGCGTCTCACCGGTCACGTTGAAGCGCGCCAGTGTCGCGATCAGCCAGGTTTCGAGGTCCTGCACATAGGCGCGGACATCCGGCTGCCGCCGTTTCAGGTCGAGCATCACATAGGCCACACGCTGGCCGGGGCCGTGATAGGTGTACTGCCCGCCGCGGCCGGTCCTGAAGACGGGAAAGCGTTTGGGATCAATGAGATCGGCGTCGTCGGCGCTGGTGCCGGCGGTATAGAGGGCCGGGTGTTCGAGCAGCCAGACCAGCTCCGGCGCGGCCCCTTCCGCGATCGCGGCGACGCGCGCCTCCATCTCCGCCACCGCCGTCTCATAGGAAACGGGCGCGTCGGAAATCCGCCATTCGACGGTCGGGGCAGGCGCATCGGCGCGGGGCTGGGGCTTAACCATCAAGTAACTCTAGCATGGCATTTTGGTTGGCAAGTAAAGCACTTGGGGCCTGCCGGGCCCCTCGGGTCAGGTGGGGTTGCGCGTGAATTCGGTCAACAACGTCTTCGTTGAAATCTCTGTGGTTCTGGGCACGACCACGCTGCCGATCCAGCAATTGCTGCGCATGGGCCGCGGCGCGGTGATCGAGCTCGGCACGATCCAGGACGAGGAAGTCTGGATCCTCGCCAACAACATTCCGATCGCGCGGGGCGAGATCATCGTCAAGGGCGAGCGCGTCGCGGTGTCGATCACCTCGGTGATCTCTTCGGCCGAGCCGGCGCCACACCTCTGAAATCATTACGGTTTTCTGGCCGGAACGGGCTCCTTCGGGAGCCCTTTTTTATTGCACATCATTTATTGTGTGAATTACATAATTATACGGACTGGAGTTGAATTATTTGGCACACTTGCTATCTCTAGCGGGAATTGCAGAGCCTGCTGCCCTGAGGAGGTGTGCGCCGTGTTTCCAGTCATGCTCGATCTCGGCTCGCTGAAGACGGTGCTTGTCGGCGAGGGCGAAGTGGCGGAAAAGCGGCTGGCATTGCTCGATGCCGCCGGCGCAGCCCATCTGGAGGTCTATTCCGGGGCGCCGACGCCGGTTCTGGTCAAGCAGTCCGGCAAGCGGCTGAAGGGCGCAAGGCCCACCGGCGAGGCATTCCGGGGCGCTCGCGTCGTGTTCATCGCCGGCCTCGGCGACAGCGAAAGCGTGGCGCTGGCCGGTCTGGCGCGGGCGGCCGGTGCGCTGGTCAATACCGAGGACGTCAAGCCGCTCTGCGACTTTCACGTGCCCTCGATGATGCGGCGCGGCGATCTGACCATCACCGTCTCGACGGCCGGCAAGTCGCCCGGTCTGGCGCGGCGGCTCAGGCGCCATCTGGAAGGATTGTTCGGGCCCGAATGGGCCGGGCGGCTCGACGAACTGGGCCGGCAGCGCAAGGTCTGGCGCTCGCAGGGGCTCGAACTGGCCGAAATCGGCCGTCGCGTCGACGCCTATATCGAAGAGAAAGGCTGGTTGTCATGACCGCACTGGATCTGAGCCGGCGGCCGCGCGCCGCCGCGGTCACCGAAAGCCGCGCCGCCGCCATGGATGCGCCGACGCTGATTTCGCCGCGCCTCAACGCATTGCGCGAGACTTATCAGGGCCTTGCTGGGCAGGCGCTGCTCGAGGCGATGATCCGCGAGGCGTTTCAGGGCCGCATCGCCGTGGTCTCCTCCTTCGGTGCGGAGTCGGCGGTGCTGCTCCACATGGTCGCCGAGATCGATCCCGCGACGCCGGTCATTTTTCTCAATACTGGCAAGCTCTTCGGCGAAACCCTGCGCTATCGCGACCGGCTGCAGGAGAAGCTCGGCCTGACCGATCTGCGCGCCGTCGGCCCGCATCCGGCAGATCTCGCCGCAAAGGATCCCAATGGCGGTTTGTGGAACAGCGATCCCGATGCCTGCTGTCATATCCGCAAGGTTCTGCCGCTCGAAAGGGCGCTCAAGGGTTTCGATGCCTCGATCACCGGCCGCAAGCGCTTCCAGACTTCGACCCGCGCCAGCATGGAGCCGATCGAGGAGGAGCGGGTGCGCGGTACCGGCGAGCCGGGTTCGACGGGCGGAAGCCGCTTCAAAATCAACCCGCTAGCCTATTGGGGCGAGGCCGAGCTCGAGGCTTATGTCGACACGCACAAGCTGCCGCGCCATCCGCTGGTCAAGGACAACTACCTCTCCATCGGCTGCATGCCCTGCACCGAACGCGTGCCCGAGGGCGGCTCCTATCGCGACGGCCGCTGGGTCGGCCGTGACAAGGACGAATGCGGTATTCATCTGCCGGCCAATCTCGATGGCGACGGGATTTGAACTTATTGCGCTAAACCCCCGTCCGGCCTCAATTTGCAGCTTGAGCAAGCCATCCGGATTTGTTACATCGGCGCGGCTTGCGAACATGCGGTCGTGGCGGAATTGGTAGACGCGCAGCGTTGAGGTCGCTGTGGGGTAACTCCCGTGGAAGTTCGAGTCTTCTCGACCGCACCATCGACAGACGAACCTTCAGGACCGGTGGCCGGACGCTTTCAGAAGCGCCGCCGCCGGTTTTATTTTCAGGGCGCCGCGGTGGCGGGAACCGGCCAAATAACGCACACTCGCGGCCGGCTCTGGCCGAAGATTCGGAAGCGCAAATTTGACTGACACCCCGATCAACAGCACGACGGATGAGGCCGCCGACGAGGCGCTGTCGCCGGCCTATGTGCGCGCCGTCGTCGATGCCGTGGATCGCGGCGACCGGGCGCAGGCGCGCGAGCTGGTCCTGCCGCTGCGACCGGCCGATACCGCGGAACTCCTCGAATTGCTGCGCAGCGACGAGCGCCGCGACCTGATCGACATGCTCGGCTCCGACCTCAATCCGGAGGTGCTGAGCGAGCTCGACGAGAGCGTCCGCGACCATGTCATGGAGTTGCTCGATCCGAAGGACATCGCTGCCGCGCTGACGGAAATGGATTCGGACGACGCCGTCTATCTCCTTGAGGATATGGACGAACACGAGCAGCGCGAGATTCTCGACCAGCTGCCGGCCAGCGACCGCGCCGTTCTCGAGCAGTCGCTCGACTACCCGGAATACAGCGCCGGCCGCCTGATGCAGCGCGAGCTGGTGGCCGTGCCGCCGTTCTGGAATGTCGGCCACACGCTCGACTATCTGCGCGAGGCCGAAGAACTGCCGCACGAATTCTACGAAATCTTCGTGGTCGATGCGGCGCACAAACCGATCGGCACCGTGCCACTGTCGCGCGTCACCCGGTCCAAGCGTCCGGTCACGATTTCCGAAATCATGGAGACCGAGCAGACGCTGATCCCGGTGGCGATGGACCAGGAAGACGTGGCGCTGCAGTTCAGCAAGTACGACCTGATCTCGGCGGCCGTGGTCGACGAGGAGGGCCGGCTTGTCGGCGTCATCACGGTCGACGACATCGTCGAGGTTATCAGCGAAGAGGCCGCTGAAGACATCCGCCTGCTGGCCGGTGTCGGCGAGGAAGCGATTTCGGACACGGTGCTGCAGACCAGCCGCAGCCGCGTCCCCTGGCTGGCGGTCAACCTGGTCACGGCGGTCATTGCTGCCTCGGTGATCGCGCTTTTCGATGCGGCTATCGAACAGATGGTGGCGCTGGCCGTGCTGATGCCGATCGTCGCCTCGATGGGCGGAAATGCCGGCACCCAGACCATGACAGTGACGGTGCGCGCGCTGGCGACGCGCGATCTCGTTCATTTCAATGCGCGGCGCACCATTCTGCGCGAGATGCTTGTCGGCCTGCTGAACGGCATGATCTTCGCCATTCTGCTGGGATGCATCGGCGGCCTTATCTTCCAGAATGCCTGGCTCGGCGGGGTCCTGGCGGCGGCGATGATGATCAATCTTGTGGTGGCGGGTCTGATCGGCATTCTCGTTCCGCTGGGACTTGATAAGCTGGGCGCCGATCCGGCCGTCTCGTCGGCCGTGTTCGTCACCACGACAACCGATGTCGTGGGATTTTTCGCGTTTCTGGGACTTGCGGCACTGGTCCTGTTCTACTGATCCGGCGGCCGGGTGAAGGAGAGTTGAGCGATGCGTAGCGCGATGCGTTCGGGTGTTTCGGGCCTTTTTGTCGCGGCCGGGCTTTGTCTGGCGGCGGCGCCGGTATCGGCGCAGGGCTGGCGCGATGGTACGCCGATGATGACCGCGCGCGCCTTTGCCGGCGCGGCCCTGCTCGGCGATGAACTCTATGTCGTCGGCGGCGACAGCACCTCGGGTCCGCGCTCGGTAGCCGAAATCTATGACGTGCGCGGCAATATCTGGCGCCCCGCCGTGGCGCTGCCGGTGGGCCTGCAACATTTCGGCATGGCCGAACTCAACGGCAAACTCTATGTCGCAGGCGGCCATGAGGCGGTGCCGGTGCGCCGCGCGGACGATTTTGGCGGATTGGGCGGTGCCCCGGCTGCGGCCAATCCGGCGGGCGGCGGCGATACCGATAATGTCTGGATCTACGATCCGAATGTCGGGACCTGGGTTCCGGGTCCCGCCATGCCGGCCGCCCGTGCCGGTCACGGTCTTGTTGCCGTCGATGGCAAACTCTATGCGATCGGCGGGCGCGGCGAGGGCGCTTCGCGGGTTTTCGTCTTCGATCCGGCGGGTGACAGCTGGAGTGTTTCGGGGTCGTCCATGCCGTCGCCGCGCGTCGCGGCGGCCTATGCGGTCGCCGGCGGACAGGTTTATGCGATCGGCGGCCTTGATGGCGGTGCGGCCTCGGCCCGTGTCGACATTTTCAACCCGTCGAATGGCAGCTGGCGCAGCGGGCCGGCATTGCCCGAAGCGCGGGCAGGCCATGTCGCGGCCGTGCTGGACGGCCGCCTGCATGTGACGGGCGGTGAGCAGCGGCGACCGCTGCGCACCTATGGCGACCATTTCGTGCTCGATCTGGCGGGCACCACATGGCGCCGCGCGCCGTCGATGCCCACGCCGCGCCACGGCGCGGTGGCTGCTGCTGCCAACAACCGTTTCATCGTTGTGGGTGGCAGCCCCGGGGCGGGTGTCTACACCGTCTTCACCGAATCCGATGTGGTCGACATCTACACCGAGTAAGACACGCTCTCCGTCCGGTCCCTGCTATTTCATCAATCCCAGCGCCCGGAAACCCATCGGGGCGAGGCCGGTCATGTAGAAGCCGAGAATGGCCGCGCCGGCGTAAAGGACAGTTGCTGCGTCGAGGCCGATTGCCGCGCCGCCGGATTCGACCGCCCAGCGCAGGGCGAAGAGAACGACGATGCCGCCAACGGCCATGACCGCTTGCTGCCAGAGGGCCGGACGCGCGCCTCTGACCGGCGCGAGGCGGTAATCGAGCGTCTGGCCTGCCACCCAGCCGAAAAGCAGGAACAGCACGGAGGTATGGCCGTAGAAGCTGCTGCCGGCCGGGCCTTCAGGCGGCCAGACGTACCAGAGGGCTGGCACCAGGGCGAGAATGACGGCCAGGTGGACAACCACCGGCAGGCGCCGCCAGAAATCGAAGGACGGCCCCAGCAACCAGATGAAGAGCACAATACAGGCAAGGCCGAGCACGGTGCCGACCAGAATGTCGTCGACATCGTGAACGCCGACATAGAGCCGGCTCAGCGCGACGCCCGCCGCGATGATGATTGCGGCAACCCAGGCCCAGCGCTTCCTGATTTCATAGGCCAGCCAGAGCCACATCGCGACCGCCACCTGGGCGTGACCGGAAGGCCGTCCCGGCGACCCTTCGACGCGATCGTCGATCCAGTAGCGCGGATCGGGGCGGGCATCCTGCCAGAAATCCTTCAGCCAGCCGTTGATGACGGCGGTGATCGCGATCAGGACAGCAAGCCGTGTGAAGACGGCGCGGTCCCAGAGCCAGTAGCCGAGCGGCAGGAACATCAGGAAGAACGGCGTATAGCCGAGCAGGGTGAAGCCATTGGCGACGGGCGTCGCCCAGTCGCTGCGCAAGGGCAGGACCCAATCCATGTTGTGCAGGAAATCTTCCACTGAGCGTCCCCCCTCAAATAGGCGCGGCCTGTTTGGCGGCTGCGAGTTTTAGGCTAGGGTTCTGCCCCGAATCCCGGCCATGGCCGCCAGTCTAATCGTGGATACAGCCCCATGTCTCAAAACCGTCAAGAAGCCGATCCCGTGGTCATTGTCAGCGCGGCACGCACGCCGATGGGCGGGTTTCAGGGTGCCCTGTCCGGTCTCACCGGGCCGGAACTCGGCGCGATCGCCGTCAAGGGCGCGGTCGGACGGGCCGGGATCGGTGCCGCCGAGGTCGATGAAGTGCTGATGGGCTGTGTGCTCTCGGCCGGCGCGAAGCAGGCGCCGGCACGTCAGGCGGCGCTCAAGGCGGGGCTGGACGAGAACACGCCTTGCACGACGGTCAACAAGATGTGCGGTTCGGGCATGAAGGCCGTGATGATGGCGCATGACGCGATCGTCGCGGGTCATGGAGATGTCATCGTGGCCGGCGGTCTCGAGAGCATGACCAACGCGCCCTATCTGCTGCCCAAGGCGCGCGGCGGCATGCGCCTCGGACATGCCGAGGTCAAGGATCACATGTTCCTCGACGGTCTCGAAGACGCCTATGAAGGCCGCCTGATGGGCTCCTATGCGGAGGACACCGCGCAGCACTATCAGTTCACACGCGATGCGCAGGATGCCTATGCGATGGAGTCGCTGAAACGGGCGAAGAAGGCGGTCGAGGGCGGCAGCTTTGCGCCCGAGATCGTGGCGGTCAGCGCACCGGGCCGGAAGGGTGCCGTCGAAGTCGCGCAGGACGAGCAGCCGCTGACGGCGGATGCGTCGAAAATCCCGACGCTGAAGCCCGCCTTTGCGAAGGACGGTACGGTGACGGCGGCCAATTCAAGTTCAATTTCGGACGGCGCCGCGGCGCTTGTGTTGATGCGGCTGTCGGAGGCCGAAAGGCGTGGCCTGACGCCGCTTGCCGCCATTCGCGGTCATACAATGCATGCACAGGCGCCGGCCTGGTTTTCGACCGCGCCGGTCGGTGCGATCTCAAAGCTGATGGAGCGCACCGGCTGGAGCGCAAAAGACGTTGATCTCTGGGAGGTCAACGAGGCTTTTGCCGTCGTCGCGATGGCCGCGCTGAAGGAGCTCAATCTAAGTCACGACAACATGAACATCTATGGCGGCGCCTGTGCACTTGGCCACCCGATCGGCGCATCGGGCGCGCGTATTCTGGTCACACTGCTCAACGGACTGAAGCAGACCGGCGGCACACGCGGCATCGCCTCGCTCTGCATCGGCGGCGGCGAGGCGACGGCGCTTGCTGTCGAGACGCTGGCCTAGCTCAGGCGGCGGCCTTGCCGAGCGATGCCTTCACATGTTCGGCCAGCGCAATCAGGCCGTTCAGGGGGCGGATCAGGACCTCGATGTGGCTCATGCGGCCGTCAGCATCGACGGTGATGCGGTCGATGCCCTTCAGCTTCGTATCGCCGATACGGGATTCAAATTCGAGAATGATCTCGTTGCCGTCGACCCATTCCTTCGTATAGGTGAAATCCTCGAAGCCGTCGGTCACGGCCGTCAGAATGGCCATCACATAATCCTTCGATGTCTTCGGCTTGTAGAAGGCGGGCGAAGAGATCGTCGCGCCGTCGGCGACAAGGGTCTGCAGCAGCGCCGGGTCGTGGCTCTCGACATAGGCATACCAACGGGTCAGAAAGGCTTGGGCTGGTGCGGTCATCGGATCCTCCGGCGCGGTTGTTATAACAGTGTTATAGAGTTGGGAGTTTCCTGCGTCAATGCCTCTTCACCTGATCAAGCTCTGTGTCGGCGCTGACGATATTGCGGATCTTGCCACCTGGCAGGAAGCGCGGCTGGCGGAGATGAAGAAGCGCAAGCAGCCCCAGACACTCGTCCATGTCACGCGAATGACGCCGAAGCGCGCCGATGAGATTCTGGCTGGCGGGTCGCTTTACTGGGTCATGAAGGGCGTGATCCGATGCCGCCAGCGGCTGATCGGCATTGAACCATTCAAGGACGGGGAAGGCGTCAAACGCTGCCGCCTTGTGCTCGACCGCGAGATCGTTCCTACCCGGCGGCAGGAGCGGCGCGCCTTTCAAGGGTGGCGCTACTTCGATCCGAAAGACGCGCCACCCGACGTCCGGCGGGGCGCGGCGGACGACGACATGCCCGAGGAGATGCGGCGCGAACTGGAAGATCTCGGATTGCTCTAGCGACCTGCCCGCAAGGGCGGGTGACAGACTTCCCCATGTGTGGTGGGCTGGAGAAAACAAGTCAGGGGAGAGACATGCGCCGCGACATTGAATTCAAGACTGAGGATGGGGTGTCGCTACGCGGCTGGTTCTATCCCGCGAAAGGTGTGACAGGTCCGGCGCCGGTCGTCGTCATGGCACATGGGTTTTCGGCCGTGAAGGAGATGTATCTCGACGATTTTGCCACCTTTTTTGCCGAGGCCGGCATTGCGGCGCTGGTTTATGACCACCGCAATCTCGGTGCGAGCGACGGCAGTCCGCGCGGGCACATCGATCCGCGGCAGCAGATCGACGGCTACCGGGACGCGATCACCCATGCGCAAACGATGAAGGAAGTCGATCCGAACCGTATCGGCATCTGGGGATCGAGCTATTCCGGCGGACATGTGCTGGTGGTTGCCGCCATCGACCGGCGCGTCAAATGCGTGATTGCGCAAGTGCCATTGGTGGCCGGGCTCGAGAGTGCGCGGCGTCTCATTCGCGGCGATCACTGGAAGGCCTTGCGGGCGGCCTTCGATGCCGACCGCCTGGCGCGGATGGGCGGCGCCGCGCCGGCCCGCATGCCCGTGACGGGTCCTGAGGGCGAGCCTTCGGCTCTGCCGACCGCCGATACATGGGAGTTTTTCACAGCCTTTGCCAAGGAGCGCCAGACATCGTGGCAGAATGATGTGACGCTGCAATCGGTCGAGCTCTTCACCGAATATGAACCCGGCATCTACATTCCGCGCATTTCACCGACACCGCTGCTGATGGTCGGTGCGCTCGAAGACCACCTGACGCCTTTCGACATGACGGCGGCCGCCTACGAGACGGCCCTGGAGCCGAAGAAATTCCTGGCGCTCCCTTGCATGCATTTCGAGGCGTATACGGGCGATATGTTCAGGCTGTCGGCGCCGGTGCAACGGGACTGGCTGACCGCGCATCTGCGGTGAGGTGTCAAACCGGCATATTGTCGATCAGGCGGGTCCTGCTGATTTTTGCGGCGACCAGGATACGAGCCGGCGAGGTCGGGTGACCGGATGGGAATTCCGCCAGAGAGGCAGCATCGCGAATTTCCAGATAGTCGATCTGGTTGAAGCCGAGCGCCAGAATGCGCGCCGCTCCGGCCCTTGTTGCTTCCGTAATGGGTATTCCACTGGAGACGCTTGCGGCTGTTTCCTTGAGTATCACATTGAGTTGCCCTGCAGCCTTGCGTTCGTCCGGCGTCAGGTAGACGTTGCGCGATGACATGGCGAGGCCGTCGGCTTCGCGCATGATCGGGCCACCGAGAATTTCGACCGGAATGTCGAGATCGGCGACCATGCGGCGGATCACAGCCAGTTGCTGCCAGTCCTTTTCGCCGAAGATCGCGACATCGGCCTGTGCCCGCAGGATCAGCTTGGCAACGACGGTTGCAACACCGGCAAAATGCGTCGGGCGGAAGGTGCCCTCAAGCGGTTCGGCGACGCCGGTCAGCGAAATCGTTGTCGAGAATCCGTCCGGATACATGTCGCCGGCATCGGGTGCGAAGATCAGGTCAGCCTTGCCTGCAAGCCTTGCCGCGTCGGCGGCCTCGGTGCGGGGGTAGGCCGAGAAATCTTCATGCGGTGCGAACTGGGTCGGGTTGACGAAGACCGAGACGACAACACGGTCGGTCTTTTTCCGGGCAAGGTCGACCAGCGACAGATGGCCTTCATGCAGCGCGCCCATGGTCGGCACCAGCGCGACTGTTTCGCCCATTTTCCGCCATTCGGCGACGGTAGCGCGCAGATCCGCTGCTGTGCGGGCGACGGGAATGTCGTGGCTGGTTGTGTCGAGCGGCATGACGGCCTCCTGAAATCGCGCGCAACATAGCCGCAGGTTCTGGCGGCATCAATTGCCCACTGGTTTCAACCGTTTAGGGCACTAGATTGAGACGATGAACAAGATTCTCGCCGTCACGCTCATTGTCTTCGCGACCTGTCCGGCCGTTGCCGAAACCTCAATCGTCGGCGACGTATCGCCACCCGAGGTCATCGAGGGCGCGGCGCCACGGGTCGCGCCGCTCAAGACCTGGGTACCCGGGCATCAGAGCCAGCATGGCGGCTGGATCGCGCCCTACGAGAAGGAAGGCGGGCCCTTGCCGCTAGCGCCCGGCCGAAAGCCGCAGGGCTATGCGCCCGGCCATCACGATGCACAGGGCGGTTGGGTGCCCGGACATCCGGAGTGATCTCTGTCAGGCGAGCCGACCCTCGATCGCCCGCGCGAAGAGGTCTTCGTATACGGGTACGCTCATCGGCAGCGGGTTGCCGCCCGTGCAGGGGTCTTCCAGGGCCATGGCCGCGAGCTGCGGGATGATGCCGCTGTCGACGCCGATATCGTTGAGCGTATTCGGGATGCCGATTTCCTCACGCAAGGCCAGAACCCAGTCGACGAAGCCATTGAAACTGCGGTCTTTCAGCCCGAGATAGTTGGCGGCAGCGACAATCTTTTCCTCGATTGCCTTGCGGTTGTGAAGCAGTACATAAGGCATCACCACGGCGTTGGTGAGGCCGTGATGGGTGCCGCGCAATGACGAGCAGGGGTGGCTCATCGCATGCATCGAGCCGAGTCCCTTCTGGAACGCCGTCGCACCCATCGAGGAGGCGGCCAGCATGAAGGATCGGGCCTCGACATTGCTGCCGCGCTTGACCGCTTCGGGGAGCCATTCCTTGCAGAGGCGCATGCCTTCAAGCGAAACGCCCTGCGCCAGCGGGTGCCAGAAAGGCGCGCAATAGGCTTCCAGATTGTGAGAGAGAGCGTCCATACCGGTCGCCGCCGTGATATTCGGCGGCAGGCCGATGGTCAGCTCGGGGTCGCAGATCACATCAACCGGCATCATCTTCGGATGGAAGATGATTTTCTTGGTGTGATCGCGTTCGTTGGTGATGACTGCGGCCCGGCCGACTTCCGAGCCGGTTCCGGCGGTGGTCGGCACAGCGACTACGGGCGCGATTCCGTTGGGATCTGCCCTGGTCCACCAGTCCTCGCGATCCTCATAGTCCCACATGGGGCGCGTCTGTCCCGACATGAAGGCAACGGCCTTGCCGGCATCCATGGCGCTGCCGCCACCGAACACGATGACGCCGTCATGTTTGCCGCGCTGGAAGGCCTTCAGGCCAGCCTCAACATCGGCGCCGACGGGATTGGGGTGAACATCGGCAAAAAGGGCACCGGCGAGGCCATTCTTTTCGAGGAGAGCCAGCGCCTCGGCAATCATCGGCAGCGGCTTCAGGCCCGGATCGGTGACCAGTAGTGGCCGCTCAATTCCGGCCGCACCGCAGGCTTCGGCCAGTTCCTTGATGCGGCCAGCGCCGAAACGCATCTTGGTCGGGAAATTCCAGTTGCCCGTGAGGCTTGGATAAGCGTCGATCATTTTGTGCTGGTTCTCAGGTGATAGCTCTTGGGGCGCGTCAGGCTTTCATAGCCGACACGTGACAATGTCGCGCCCCGGCCCGTATCCTTGACGCCGGTCCATGCAAGGGCAGGATCAAGATAGTCGCAGCGATTGAGGAAGAACGTACCGGTGTCGATGCGTTCACCAATCCTTTCGCCGGTCTCCACGTCCTCTGTCCATACCGATGCCGTCAGTCCGTAGGGACTGTCGTTCATCAATTCAACGGCTTCTTCGTCCGACGAGACCTTCATGATGCCAATCACGGGGCCGAAGGTTTCCTCGCGCATAACATCCATCTGATGGTTGACGTCAACGAGTACCTCGGGGCCGAGATAGGGGGATCCGGGCTTGGATGCCGGGAAATGGCTCTCGCCGATCAATGCCTTGGCACCACTGCGAACGGCCTGGGCGATCTGGCCACGCACGAAGGTGGCCGCCGACGTGCGGACCATCGGGCCGATCGTCGTTTCCGGATCGAGCGGGTTTCCCAGCTTGTATTTTCGTGTCAGATCGACGAATCCCTCGACGAAATCGTCATAGACGTCGGCATGGACATAGAGCCGCTCCTTGCCGCAGCAGGACTGACCGGAATTGAAGAATGCACCGTCGACCAGGTTTTCGACCGCAAAGGGCAGGTTGGCATCGGCGCGCACATAGGCTGGATCCTTGCCACCAAGCTCAAGACCAATGCCGATGAAGCGGTCGACGGCTGCCCTCACGACGGCGCGACCGCCGGCGACCGAGCCTGTAAACTGCACGAAATCGACGCGCGGATCGCCGATGGTCCTTTCGGTCATTTCATGGCTCATGTGGATTGCCTGAAAGAGGCCATCCGGAGCGCCAGCCTTTTCGAAGGCCATGGCAAAGCGCTCGGCACAAAGCGGTGTCTGGCCGGAATGTTTCAGGATGATCGCATTGCCGGCCATGACGGCCGGCACAACCGAATTGACGGCGATCAGGTAGGGATAATTCCAGGCGGCGACCGCAAGCACGGTCCCTACGGGCTCGCGTCGGACCCAACGGCGGAAGCCCTCCTTCGGACCGGCATCGATGTCGGCCAGCGTTTCCGGGGCGATCGCGATCATGTAGCGGGCGCGCTCTTCAAATCCGCGCAACTCGCCGGCGCCGTAGGCTACCGGCCGGCCCATTTGCCAGGCCAGCTCAGGGACAATCTCGTCCTTCATGGCGACAAAGGCTTCTATGAAACGGTTGCAGAGCGCCGCGCGTTCGGCGATTGGCACCAGCTTCCATGCGGCCTGCGCCGCACGTGCCGCGTTCAACGCGCCGTCAATTTCCGTCCATGTCGCCAGAGGGCGTTCGACATAGACACTTCCGTCGACCGGAGAAATGACTTTCAGTGTGCCGCTCATCCGCGTTCGAAGCCTCTCTTCAGTTCCCAATCGGTAACCCGACGGTCATACTCAAATTGTTCCCAGCGGCCGGTGTGCAGGTAGTGTTCCACGACATCATCGCCGAGCGCGGTACGCAGCGTATCGGACTTTTCCAGTTCGGTCAGGGCGTCGCGGAGGTTCTTCGCAAGCGACGGAATGCCGCTGCTCACATAGGCGTCTCCGGAAAATTCCGGCTCCAGAGCCATTTTTTTCTCGACGCCGTCAAGGCCGGCCGCCAATAGCCCGGCATAAGCCAGATAGGGGTTCAGGTCGGCGCCGCCAATTCGGCATTCGATGCGCAGACTCTTGCCGTGGCCGCACATGCGGAAGCCTGCCGTCCGGTTGTCGTTGGACCAGACGATATTGGTGGGCGCGAAGGAGCCGTTGACGAAGCGCTTGTACGAGTTGACCTGCGGCGCAAGAAAATAGGTCAGTTCGCGGGCATGAGCCAACTGGCCGGCCAGAAATTGCTGACAAAGCTCGGACATGCCATGCGGCTTTGCGTTTGGGTCGTGAAAGCGCGCTTCCTTCGCTGCCTCGTCCCATAGCGACATGTGGATGTGGCAGGACGAACCAGCCTGCTCGTAATTCCATTTGGCCATGAAGGTGACAGCCTTGCCATGGAGCCAGGCAATTTCCTTGATGCCGTTCTTGAGGATGGTGTGCCGGTCGGCCATCTCGAGCGCCTCGGCATAGCGGACGTTGATTTCCTCCTGGCCCGGGCCCCATTCGCCCTTCGAATTCTCGACCGGAATGCCCGCGCCTTCCAGTCCGTTGCGAATGGCGCGCATGATGCCCTCCTCTTTCGAGGTCGCGAGCACATGATAGTCCTCGATGTACCAACTGGCTGTCTTGAGCCCCTGATAGCGTTTTTCGTGCGCTGCCTCGTAGGTATCGTCGAAGAGGTAGAATTCCAGCTCCGACGCGGTGAAGGCTTTCATCTTCATGGCAGCGACACGCTTCAACTGCTTTTTCAGGATGGCGCGCGGCGCGTGAGGCACGTCCTCACCATGATGGTCGAGCGTATCGCAGAGCACGAGCGCCGTTGCCGGCAGCCACGGAATACGGCGCAACGTTGCGAGATCGGGCTTCAGCACGAAGTCGCCATAGCCCTGCGCCCAGCTTGCCGCCTTGTAGCCCGGCACGGGCTCCATATCGGTGTCGACGGTCAGGAGGTAGTTGCAGGCATGCGTCTCGTGGACGGCGGTATCGAGAAAATATCCCGCCGCCATGCGCTTTCCCACCAGACGCCCCTGCATGTCCGGCATGGCCATGACGACGGTGTCGATTTCGCCCGAGGCGACGAGGTCGGAAAGCTTGTCGAGCGTGAGCATGCCGTTCATTCGGATGGACTCCTCGGGGTTGCCACTTCAGGGGAGCGGCGGAGATTTTCTCGAATGACATTGCCCGCCGACCGCGTGGAAGAGTTTAGCCGTACGGGTGGGGGGGACCGCAAGTGCGGCGCGGAGGACTGCCCACTCATTGGCACAGTTGACGCTTCCGGCCGCACTACTCACACTCCGATCGCGATTCGAATGGCTGGATTTGTGGGGGCATATGACTGAATCCGGGGGTGGGCGTCTGCCCGCCCATGTGATCGTTCTGGGCAATGAAAAGGGTGGGTCGGGCAAGACGACAACCGCCATGCATGTCATTGCGTTGCTTCTGCATGAGGGATTGCGCGTGGGGTCCGTCGATCTCGATGGCCGCCAGCGCTCCCTGACGCGCTATGTGGAGAACCGCAAGGCCTGGGCGGACGCCGCCGGCGTCAAATTGATCATGCCGGATCACATGGTCATCGCGCGCTCGGAGCTCGGGACCGTGGCGGAGGCCAATGCCGCGGATGAAGCCGCGTTGGCAGCCGCCGTTGCACGGCTTGCTGCTGAAAACGACTTTATCGTCATCGACTGCCCGGGCAGCGACAGCCATCTCTCGCGGCTTGGCCATGCGCTTGCCGATACGCTGATCACGCCGATGAACGACAGTTTTGTCGATTTCGACCTGCTCGGCCGGGTCGATTCCCAGACCTATCGTATCAAGGGGCCCAGTGTTTACAGCGAGATGGTCTGGGAGAGCCGGAAGCGCCGGGCGATGCGCGATGGCGGCGAGATCGATTGGGTTGTGATCCGTAACCGGCTTTCGCATCTCGATGCCAAGAACAAGCGGCGGGTCGAGGCTGTGCTCGGCGCACTGGCCGAACGGATCGGATTTCGGACCGGACCGGGATTCGGTGAGCGCGTGATCTTTCGCGAAATGTTTCCATCCGGCCTGACACTGCTCGATCTTCGGGAAGAGGGTGTCGACGCTCAGATGTCGATGTCGCATGTGGCAGCGCGGGCGGAGGTGAGGGCCCTCATCGATACGCTGTCATTGCCGATCGAGGAACGGCTGCGGACGCCTGCCTAGCCGCGGCTTTCGGCTTTGGCCGTCTGCGGAAGCGCCCAGTTCGCGGGCGGGATGGCGATGCAGGGAATGCTCTGACGCGCGAGACGGCCGCATGCGGTTTTTGCCGAAGTCTCGTTATCAAACCCGCCAAAGCGCGAACGGTAGAGCGTCCGGTTGTCGGCCGTCTTGACCGGGATCGTGACGGGAACGGCCGTGCCGAGTTCATCGGGTGCAGCGCGCAGTGCTTTTCGAATGCTGCCGACAGCGTCGGCCTGATCGGCATAGGCGCCGATCTGGATGATCCAGGTACCATCAGGGATCAGCGGATCTCCCTCGCGCCATGACTGTCGCGCAGCTGGCGCAGTGCGCGCAGGGTCAAGTGCCGCTTCGCGGACAAGCGGATTGGCGGGCGCGTCGGGGCTGATGCTTGCATTCGCCGGTGCGACCAGGAAGTTGCCGATCTCGCGCCCGGCGTGACGACCGGCATCCTCTGCCGTGCGGAGTGCTGCCGTTGCATAGGCCGTGACGCTGTCGACAGGCGCCGAGACCTTGCGAGGGCGTGATACAGGCTCGGGCGGTGCAGCCATGACGACGGGCGTTGTCACCTCGGCATCGCCCTCGGCGAGGCCCGAACTGTCGGCATTGTCGTCGATTGCCGCCGCGAGCTGCTGCAATGCGGCGCGATCTTCTGCCGGAACGAGACCCACAGGGCGCACCACCGGTACGGGCGGCGGTGCTGCCGCGATCTGTGTGCGGCTCGTCTTCATGGCAACGGCCCGCGGGAACGCGCGATCGAGAATCTCGACCATATGCTGATCGCGTGACTTGGCCTTCTCGCCGCCGATGACAACGCCGATCAGGAACTTGTCGTCGCGTTCGACCGTTGCCGTGAGATTGAAGCCCGATGCCCTGGTGTAGCCGGTCTTGAGGCCCGTCGTGCCGCGATACTCGCCCAGCAGGCGGTTGTGGTTACGGATTCTGGACTTTCCCCAGTTGAACTGTTCGGTGCTGAAGTAATGGTAGTATTGCGGAAAATCCTGATGCATGCGCAGAGCCAGCGTGGCCTGGTCACGTGCGGTCGTTTTCTGCGCGCTGTCCGGAAGGCCCGACGCATTCCTGTAGGTTGTGCGTGTCATGCCAAGCTCACGCGCCTTTTTGGTCATGACCTTGGCGAAATTCGCTTCGGAACCGGCAATGAATGCGCCGGTGGCCGAGGCGACGTCGTTGGCGGAGCGTGTCACAAGGGCAAGAATGGCATCTTCCACCCGGATCGTCTGACCGGGGCGCAGGCCCAGTTTCGATGGCGGCTGATTGGCGCCGCGCTGGGTCATGGTAATGCGAGAATTAAGCGTTATCTCGCGCTTTTCGAGCTTTTCGAAAAGCAGGTACAACGTCATCACCTTGGTCAGGGAAGCAGGGTAGCGCAGTTCGTCGGCATTGCGCGAATAGATGACCTGGCCCGTATGGGCATCCATGACCAGCGCTGCTGTCTTGGGTTTGGCGGCCTGAGCGGGGAGGGCGGTGGCGGCGATCAACAAGACGACCGCAGCCATGGCGGCAAGTCCCCTGAATCCACCAGAGATGCGCACGATACTCACCAGCGCAGACCCGGACATAGCCCCAAAACCCCTCTTGCATGCACATAAGGCCGAAACCCGTATGTGCCGTCCCGGCTATTCACCCCGCTGAACTGTAGCGCCGAGACCACAGTTTGCGAAGGCCCTTTGGCCAAAATCGGTAAAAAAATCTTATATTTTTCGGGCGCTTGACCCAATCAGACCCAGATTAGGCTCCAGATCTTACCGTTTGGTTAAATGCGTTAAACCTAAGTTAACAGGCTGGTTACCTGCGCCAGAATCGGCGTATTCAGCCACAAGGGGATTTGCGCGAGGATCGATGGATTTCCAGACGTTGAGGCTGACCGCGAAGCCGAACCAGTACCTGGTGGCCCCGGCCGGTTTTTGCCTGAAGGCGAAGCCTCATCGGACTGCTCCGGATTTCACCAGTGAGCCCGGGATACTCAGGGGCCGGTTTCGCGCGATTGCGCTTGCCCATCCCCGCGTCGTCCAGATGGCGGCGGACGACGCGACTCTGACCGATACCTATGTCCAGCGGAGCGCGCTTCTAGGCTTTCCTGACACAATTACCGTCCAATTCATGGCGTTTGGACCCGGACATTCGAGCCTCGCTGTCTACAGCCGCTCCCGCTACGGCTATTCGGACCTTGGCGTCAACAAGGCACGGATTGATGCCTGGCTGCTTGAGCTGGCCGGGAAAGGCCCGGTTTGATTGGGTTGGGCTTTGAAATTCGATATGGTCAACTATCTAATAGAAGGGTGCGGCATCGGTCGGTTCGGCTGTTGCCGGATAGCAAGGCTCTCCGGTCTGCGCGTGCCGGGACGAAGACGATGAATTGGCAGGAACGGGGAATGTCGGACGAAAGGCGGCGCGGCGATGAAGATGGTGGCGTTGGCACCGGCGTCATAGCCAAGACGAAGCCGAAGACAAAGAAGCCCTCGCTCTACAAGGTTCTGCTGCTTAACGACGACTACACGCCGATGGAGTTCGTCGTTCACGTGCTGGAGCGGTTCTTCGGCAAGGGAAGGGACGAAGCGACGGTCATCATGCTTCATGTACATCAACATGGAGTCGGCATTTGCGGCCTTTATACCTACGAGGTCGCAGAGACCAAGGTGACCCAGGTAATGGATTTTGCGCAGCAGCACCAACACCCGCTGCAGTGCACGATGGAACGAGAATAGCGCGTTCATGCTGTAGCCCAGCAGAAGGGAAGGTTCGGAGTGCCGACGTTTTCACGCAGTCTTGAGGAGGGGCTTCACCGCGCACTGGCGCTTGCCAATGAACGCAACCACGAATACGCAACACTCGAACATCTCCTTCTTTCGCTGGTTGACGATCAGGATGCAGCCGCCGTCATGCGAGCCTGCAATGTCGATCTGGAGGTGCTCCGTCAGCAATTGACCAATTATGTGGACAACGAACTTTCGAGTCTTGTGGTCGATGATGGGCAGGAATCCAAGCCGACAGCCGGTTTTCAGCGAGTGATTCAGCGGGCCGTCATTCACGTTCAGTCATCCGGGCGCGAAGAGGTGACGGGGGCGAACGTGCTGGTCGCCATGTTTGCCGAGCGCGAGAGCCACGCGGCCTATTTCCTGCAGGAACAGGACATGACGCGGTACGATGCTGTGAACTACATCAGTCACGGCATTGCGAAGCGCGCCGATATGACCGAGACGCGACCGGTTCGCGGCGCGCAGGACGAACCGGAGGCAAATGAGCGCGGCCGCAAGGAACGTACAACCGAGGCGCTCGATAATTACTGCGTCAATCTCAACGAGAAGGCGAAGCAGGGCAAGATTGATCCGCTGATCGGGCGTGCGCGCGAAGTCGAGCGAACGATCCAGATCCTATGCCGGCGTTCGAAGAACAACCCTCTTTTTGTTGGCGATCCGGGCGTGGGGAAGACTGCGATCGCAGAAGGCTTGGCGCGACGTATCGTAAAGGGGGAGGTGCCCGATGTTTTGCGCAATGCCACGATCTTCTCGCTCGACATGGGCACGCTGCTGGCCGGGACGCGCTATCGCGGCGATTTCGAAGAGCGCATCAAGGCGGTCATCAAGGAGATCGAGGCCTATCCGGGCGCGATCATGTTCATTGACGAAATTCACACGGTGATCGGCGCCGGTGCTACCAGCGGCGGCGCAATGGACGCGTCCAATCTGCTGAAACCGGCATTGGCGAGCGGCACGGTGCGCTGTATCGGCTCCACGACCTACAAGGAATACCGCCAGCATTTCGAAAAGGACAGGGCGCTGGTGCGCCGTTTTCAGAAGATCGATGTGGCCGAACCGTCCGTGCCGGACACGATAAAGATTCTGAAGGGGTTGAAGCCCTATTTCGAGGATTTCCACAAGGTCCGCTACACCAACGATGCTGTCAAAGCAGCTGTCGATCTATCGGCAAAATACATGCATGACAGGAAGCTTCCGGACAAGGCAATCGATGTGATCGATGAGGCGGGCGCATCGCAGATGCTGCTGCCCGAGTCGCGGCGCAAGAAGACCATCGGCGTCTCGGAGATCGAGGCGGTCATCGCGACCATGGCGCGCATTCCTCCGAAGTCGGTGTCGAAGAGCGATACGGAAAAGCTGAAAGACCTCGACGCGGAGTTGAAGCGTGTCGTTTTTGGCCAGGACGCAGCTATCGAGGCGCTGTCTGCGTCGATCAAACTGGCGCGTGCCGGGCTGCGCGAGGCCGAGAAACCGATCGGCTGTTATCTTTTTTCCGGACCCACCGGCGTTGGCAAGACGGAAGTGGCGCGGCAACTCGCGTCGATTCTTGGTGTCGAGATGCTTCGTTTCGACATGTCCGAATACATGGAACGGCATACCGTGTCGCGCCTGATCGGGGCACCGCCGGGTTATGTCGGTTTCGATCAGGGTGGACTTCTGACCGACGGTGTCGATCAGCATCCGCATTGCGTGTTGTTGCTTGACGAGATTGAAAAAGCGCATCCTGATCTTTTCAACATCCTCCTGCAAGTGATGGATCATGGAAAATTGACGGACCACAACGGGAAAAAGATCGATTTCCGCAATGTGGTGCTGATCATGACGACCAATGCTGGCGCTGCCGACATGGCGAAAGCGCCGATTGGGTTCGCGCGGACGAAGCGCACAGGCGATGATGAAGATGCAATCAAGCGTCTCTTCACGCCCGAATTCCGCAACCGTCTCGATGCGACGATCCCCTTCGGCCATTTGCCGGAAGACGTTATATCGCGTGTCGTCGAGAAATTCGTGCTGCAACTCGAGGCTCAACTTGCCGATCGCAATGTCACGATCGATCTGACGCCCGAAGCCAACAAATGGCTGGCGGCGCGTGGCTATGACGAGCAAATGGGCGCACGGCCGCTTGCGCGCGTGATACAGGAACACATCAAGAAGCCGCTGGCTGACGAGGTGCTGTTCGGAAGGCTGGTGAAGGGCGGACATGTTCGCGTCGGGGTGAAAGACGACGGGCTCGATTTCGATATCGAGGCGGCGTCGCCGCGAAGTGCTGCGCCTTCCGGCGGCGACGGTCCGAAAAAGCCTCGTGTCCGGAAGCCGAAGGACCGGCCGGGTGATGGGTCGGGCGGCAGTGTGCCGAAAGTACCGTTGCTTGTGGAATAACGGCGTCGGATTTGTTCGATGCCCGGGAATTGAAGGCGGCCACGGCGTGATACGCGTTGTGGCCGTTTTCAGTGTAAACGGCCAAGAGAAACGTCCAACTCCCAGGGAGAATTGAGAAATGATCGGTTACGTGATGGTGGGTACCAACGACCTCGACAAGGCAACGGCCTTCTACGATGCCCTGCTCGGCGAGATCGGCGCCAAGCGCGCAATGTCCGACCCCGGCCGCTTTGTCGGCTGGAGCAACGGTGGCCCCATGCTTGCGGTAACGAAGCCGCATGATGGCAACAAGGCGACATTCGGCAACGGAACAATGGTGGCGCTGGCTGTGGGGTCGCGAGCCAATGTCGACAAGGTTCACGCAAAGGCGTTGAGTCTTGGTAGCAAGGACGAGGGTGCGCCGGGTGTGCGTGGCGGAAATTTCTACGGTGGTTATTTCCGCGATCTCGATGGCAACAAGTTTGTCGCCTTTCATATGGGCGAATAACAGCCTTTCACGAAGATCAAGGCCGCCATGTTTGGCGGCCTTTTTTGTCAGCGCTTCTTCAGCCGGTAGATAGCAACGTCGATGTCGGATGAATAATAGATGTCCCCATCGGCATCGACGGCAATGCCCGTCGGGATGAAGATTGCGGGCGCGCCGTCGGGTGTGCCGAAGCCGATCGGCAGCCCAGACATGATAGTAGTGGATTTGCCGCTCTCGATATCGATGGCGGATATCCGTTGTGCGCCGACTTCTGCAACCACGATCCGGCCATCCGGTGCGAAATCGAATCCCTCGGGCGCAGAGAGTCCTTCGGCAACCGCAATGTGTTCGCCGGTCTGTGCGTTGACGCGGAGAATCCGGCCGCCCTCCCGTTCGCTTACATAGACGAAATCGTTGCTCCCCAGCAGCATCATTGCGGGGCCTGCAAGTCCCGTTACGAGATCGGTTCGTTTCGACCAATCGTCACGATCGACTCGAACGATCGCGCCGCGCGCATATTCGGTGACCAGGACGGCGCCGTCAGAGAGAACAATCGCCTCAGCCGGTGTCGTAAATCCGTGATGGATGCCGAGGGATTGTCCAGTTGCCTCGTCGAACACATGGATTGCGCCTGCGGTGACCGCAGCGAAGGCAATATGGCCATTGGCCACAGAAACGCTCAGAGGATAGTCGATGTCGGAGGCAAAGACCCGGCCAAGTTCCGCCACCTCACCCGTATCTGGATCAACCATGCGCGCAGCAAACAGGTCGGCGATGTAAATTGCGCCGCTGTCGGACATCGCGATATCGCCGGCAACGGCCAGCGCGCCTGAAACGATGGTCCGTGCTTCGCCTGTCTCGGTGTCAATCGCGATGACAGCATTGTCGGCCATATTGCTGATGTAGAGATTGTCGTCGGCGTCGAAGGCGAGATTGTCGATCGCCGGCGCAACTTCAGCGATCAGCTCTTTCTCGCCCGATCCGGTGTCGACCCTGTAGACATGGCCTCTCTCGGTGTCGACTGCATACAGCTTGTCTTGCGAGGTGAAATTGACGGCGGCCGGCGTTCCAAATCCGTCCGCTATGACTTCGAGTGTGGCCGCATCGACGTCGACACGTGCGATCTGCTTCCTGAACCAGAGTGGTCCATAGAGCTTGCCGTCAGCGCCGAAATCGAACCCGTTGAGACCGCCCATTCCTTCCATGATCTTGCGCGGCGGATTTTGTCCCGAAGGATCGAGTTCAAAAAGGGCATCCCCGAGAAAAACCTGCGTGGCGAAAAGGCGACCTTCTCCGTTCCATGCCAGCGAATTCATGCCCGGAAGGCCCTCGGCCAAAGTCAACAGCCTTCCATCGGGCTTGCGGGCAAATACCTTGCCGTCGAGAAAGGCCGTCCAAGCCAGTGTGCCATCCGGTCCTTCCTCTATATCATCGGCCATGCCTTCGGGCGGGCCTTCAAAGATACGCGTCGTTCCGGATTCGGTGTCGACTTCGTAGATGGCACGTCCCACGACGCTGCCTGCAAGGAGTTTGCCGTCACTTGTAAAAGTGAGGCCATGAATTCCGTGAAACGGCGAGGGCGACACGACAATTTCCTGTGTGTAGCTATCGTTCTCCGAGCAGGCCGCAACAGAAAGCGCGACGGTCAGTGCCGTCGCCATGTGCATCTTTCTCATCGTTCCCCCCTGTGCCGCGACGCCTGCCTTCGTGTTCAGTCGAGCGCCGCCTTGATGCGTTCGGCGTGTTTCTTCAACTCATCGAAATTGGCCATCTGGCGCGCATGCAGCTTCAGGTCGATGCCTTGCGAGCGCGGGATGATGTGCGTGTGGATGTGAAAGACCGTCTGTCCGGCAGGCGCGCCGTTGAGTTGTGCGACCAATATGCCGGGGGCCGCAAATGCCACTTTCACTGCTGCCGCGATCTTCTTGACCGTTTTGGCCATGGCGCCGGCATATTCGGGGTCCAGATCAAGCAGATCTTCGGCCGGGTATTTCGGGATGACGAGCGTATGACCCTCGGCCTGCGGCATGACATCCATGAATGCGAGAGTCATGTCGTCTTCATAGACCTTGAAGCAAGGGGCTTCGCCTCGAAGAATCTTTGCGAAAATGTTGTCTGGATCATAGGCCACGGTCAGAAATCGTCCTCTCGATGTTCGTCGCTGCCGACATCGTGCCGGAAGGGGGCGTATTCGCCAAGAGCGGCGATATCCCGATCGACATATTGCCGTTCACGGCTCAGATACTCGGCTACGGCCTCACGAAAAGACGGGTTTGCGATCCAGTGCGCTGAATGGGTCCGCGCCGGCAGATAGCCGCGTGCCAGCTTGTGCTCGCCCTGGGCGCCCGCTTCAACCCTCTCTAGTCCCCGGGCGATGGCAAATTCGATGGCCTGATAGTAGCAACACTCGAAATGCAGGAAGGGATGGTGTTCGACCGCCCCCCAATTCCGACCATAGAGTGCATCGCCGCCAATGAAATTGAGGGCGCCTGCAATCAGCCGGCCCTCCCGCCGTGCCATGACCAACAGGGTCTGACCTGACATACGCTCGCCGATCAGGCTGAAGAATTCGCGGCTCAGATAGGGCGCCCCCCATTTGCGCGCGCCTGTGTCCATGTAGAAAGTGAAAAATGCGTCCCAGTGATCCTCGGTGATGTCGCTTCCAGTCACCCATTCGACGCCAATGCCATTGTCCATCGCGCGCGCGCGTTCCTTGCGGATCATTTTGCGCTTCCGGGAGGAAAGGTCGGAGAGAAAATCGTCAAAGGAGCCATAGCCGCGATTGTGCCAATGGAACTGCTGGTCGGTGCGCTGCAGGAATCCGAGTTGGCCGAGACGGCTCCACTGACGCTGCGGCAGAAAGGTAAGGTGAAGTGACGAAACGCCGAGGCGGGTGGCAAGCTCGACAGCGCCTGCAGCAAGCGCATCTTCGGCCGAGCCGCGGCCGGGGCCCAAAGGTGTCAGAAGGCGCTTGCCGGTTGCGGGCGTAAACGGTACCGAACCCTGCAGTTTCGGGTAGTAGCGGCCGCCCGCATTTTCGAACGCGCTGGCCCAACCCTGGTCAAAGACGTACTCGCCGCGGCTGTGGGTTTTTAGGTAAAGCGGCATTGCGCCGGCCAGTCCGCCGGCATCATCTTCCAGAAGCAGATGATGCGGCGACCAGCCTGTGCGCCGCGTCGCCGAGCCGCTCTCCTCCAGGGCTGAAAGAAAGGCATGGGAAATGAACGGGTTTGCTGGTTCACCCGGCGGGTTGGCGCAAGCGTCCCATGCGCGGAAGTCGACGCCTTTCAAGCTGTCGACAACGCGGATGATGGCCTGTTCATTGTCTCCCATGTTGCAATTCCAGAGAAGGGCCTCGCCTCACGCGATCTCGAAAACGGCTTCGATTTCGACCGATATCTGGAACGGCAGGCTGGGTGCCGACACCGCCGACCGGGCATGACGGCCTGCGTCACCAAAAATCTCGACCAAAAGGTCCGATGCTCCATTGATGACGGCCGGTTGCTGGTCGAATTCGGCCGTCGCATTGACGAAACCGAGAATTTTGACGGCCCGTTTCACACGGTCGAGGTTGCCGCCGCAAGCGGCTTTCAGCTGGGCGAGAACGTTGAGCATGGTCAGGCGCGCGGCTGCCTTGCCGGCCTCGACATCGTGATCCCGGCCAAGTTTGCCCTGATGGCTGATGCCCGTGGGGCCCATCGGCCCCTGACCTGAGATAAAGACCAGATTACCAGTGACGACATAAGGCAAGTAAGTGCCGGCCGGGCTTGCCGGTACAGGCAGTTCAATTTCGAGTTCCTTCAGGCGCGCATCGATCCTACCAGCCATCTCCATCGCTCCGTTTGTGCTCGTGCTTGCCGCACATGATCCAGCGGCTATACCTAACCTTTTGGACGAGAACACGAAAGACCCTGGCGGGGCGATGGGGGTACGATGAGTGGATTGCGCAGGCCGGCGGACGACGATCTCTTCATGCCCGCCGAATGGGAGCCGCACGAGCGGTGCTGGATGCAGTGGCCGAGTCGCGGCGAGCTTTGGGGCGAGCGTCTGCCGCAAGCCTACGGGGTCTATGCCCGGGTTGCACGAGCGATCGCGGGCTTTGAGCCCGTATCGATGGTGTGCCGTCCTGAAGACGAAGCGCAAGCGCGGCTGGCCTGTGGTCGGTCGGTCGAGGTCGTTCCGCTGCCGATCGACGACAGTTGGGCGCGCGATTCAGGCCCCATTTTTGTTGCGGATGGAAAAGGCGGGGTCGCTGGAACGCATTGGCGATTCAATGCCTGGGGCAATGCCTATCAGAACTATGAACACGATGCGGCTGTCGCCGGCCTCATCCTGGAACGGCTGGGGATGCGGACCTACAAGGGCGGCATGGTGCTGGAGGGTGGCTCGATATGCGCGGACGGCTATGGAACGCTACTGACGACCGAGGAATGCCTGCTCAACGACAATCGGAATCCGGAGCTGACGCGACAGCAGATCGAGGAGAACCTCGCCCTGAATCTCGGGGTGTCACGAATCATCTGGCTTGATCGCGGTCTGGAAGATGACGAGACCAGTGGTCACGTCGACATGATCGCCTGTTTTGCAGGGCAGGGTCGCGTGCTGTTGCATATGCCGGAAGACCGCGGCGATCCCAATCATGAACGAATGCAGGATAATCGCGCCCGGCTTGAAGCCGCCCGCGATGCGCGCGGAGAAAAGCTGGAAATCATCGAGATTCCGCAACCCCGCCGCAATCTCAAGCGCGCCGATGGGCGCCGCCTCTGCACGTCATATGTCAATGCGTATATCGCGAATGGCGGGGTTGTCATGCCGACATATGACGATCCGAATGACGGCAGGGCGGCAGAAATCATGGCCGCGGCATTTCCGGGCCGTCAGGTGATACAGATGCCGGCCCTCGAAATTGCCCAAGGTGGCGGATCAATTCACTGCATCACGCAGCAACAACCAAAAGGAACGTCGCTGAAATAGTCAAATCATCCATGCGTGGTCAGTCGGACGGCACGACCGCCATTCTTCTTGTCGGCATACATGGCGCGGTCCGCACGATCGAGCAGATCGCGAGCGGAGGTCGCGCCGGTATAAGATGCGAATCCAACGCTGGCTTTGACCGAGATCGTACTTGATTTGCAGGGGATTTCGATATCGGCAATTCCGCGCAACATTTCGCGGGCGCGCTCACGTGCACGGCGGTGCTCGGCGCGCACGAAGAGAACAGCGAATTCATCGCCCCCAAGACGTGCAGCATAATCGGTGGCACGGATGCTCTTGGCAAGGTGGTTCCCGACGGCACGCAGGACTTCGTCGCCGACCGCGTGGCCGCATCGATCATTGATCGCCTTGAATCCGTCAAGGTCGATATAGGCCAACAGTCCCGTTTCATCATAGCGCGCCGCGCTCAGGAGATTCCGGCGCAGGACCTCATCGAATCCGCGACGATTCAGCAAGCCTGTCAGCTCGTCGGTCTGTGTCAGTGCTTCGAGTTGGCGGACGCGCGCGGTAAGTTCCACGATGCGTGTTTCTGCGTCATCGGCAAAAGCAAGCGCACGGTCAACGATGTCGCGATTTCCCGATCCACGTGATGCCGATCCGATGCTGCGGCGGAATCGTTCCGTGGAGGGATCGATCGGCAGCGCGCCTTCCCTTAGAGGGGCGCTACCCGCTCCTGTGCCTGCCATCCGCTTCACGTAGCCCATCATTGTCCCCCGCAATATGCCTGCGTTCCTGTTCAAGGCTGATCATCTGGCTATGGGAAATGCAATGTTTTTGCCAGATGAAAAATCTTTTAAAATCAACAAGATGGGTCACTTGCGTCTTGGGCGCTGCCCGGCAAAATATGCCCGTGTGACTCAGCTTTGCCGGGTCATTCAATGTGCTGCTCGACATCGCGCGCGAGCCTGAAGCCAGCGATCGAGAGTCGATCTTCTGCCAAACGGTTTTCGCGGGCGCCTATCCGTATCGGCCCCGGCGTGTCGGTCCACGAGCCGCCACGAAGGACGCGGATACTGCAATTTCCGGCAGTGCCCGGCCTGCCGTCGCGCGGCACGAGCCTGTAGTCGTCCATCCAGCAATCCGCGAGCCAGCCCCACACATTGCCGACCATGTCGTAGAGATCATACGGATTGGGCTGGAAGCTGCCGACCGGGCTTGTGTACATGAAGCCGTCGTCGCAAGGCTCCGCGACCTTGGCCACCTTGTTCTTGGCTGTCAGGTCGTTGACGTTGGCATAGTCGCAGGTGAGCCTCTCGTCATCACCCCAGAAATTTGTGCCGGTCGTGCCGCCGCGGGCCGCATATTCCCATTCCGCTTCGCTTGGCAGGCGGTAAGGAGCGCCGGTTCTTTCGGACATCCATTCGGCATAGGCAATAGCGTCGTGCCAGGAAATGCAGACGACCGGATGGTCCGGCATCTGCGGGAAGCCAGGCGCACGCCAGTTCGCCGAACGGTCGACCCGCCAGCCTTGCGGCGTCAGCGTATGACAGCCGCCATTGGCGCGATATGCGGTCGCTTCGACAAAGGCCGCGAAGGCCGCCACCGTGACCGGTTTGGCCGCAATGGCAAAGGATCTTACGATTCGTACTTCATGGCGTGGAAACTCGCTTGCGTCGGCGGCAGTATCATTATCGCCGGCGCCCCGCATGAACGTCCCGGGGGGCAGGACAACCAGTTCGGGACAATCGACGCAATCGCGCAGCGTTACCAATTGTTGGTTTGGCGCGTCGCAGGCAACAAGGCTGAAGAATACGATGCCAATGATACCGCGGATCATGCACCGACCCTGTCGGGTGGAGTGTGTCCGGCGAAGAACGCATCGAGATTGTCGAGTGCGCGGAATCCCATCGCATTTCGTGTTTCGAATGTCGCGCTCCCGAGATGCGGCAATAGAAATGCGTTTGGCAGCTCCAGATAGCCCGGATGCAGGTTCGGTTCATTATTGAAGACGTCAAGGCCCGCAGCGGCAACGTGGCCCGACGCCAAAGCCTCTATCAACGCGTCGTCGTCGACGATATCGCCGCGTGCCGTGTTGACCAGGATTGCGCCCGGTGGCAGGAGCGCCAGGCTCCGGCGGTTGATGAGCCCACGCGTTTCCGGCGTCGAGGTGCAATGGATCGACAAGACATCCGAGACGGCGAACATTGAAACAATGTCGGGATGGAAGACGGCACTTTCCTCACTCGCGGCGTCGAGGCGGCTGCGATTGTGGTAGTGTATCGTCATGCCGAATGCGCGTGCGCGGCGGGCAACGGCGCGACCGATGCGCCCGAGCCCCAGAATGCCCAACCGCTTGCCCGAGATCTCGCGTCCGAGCATTCCGGTTGGTGCCCAGTTCTTCCATCGACCTTCGCGGATAGTGGCAGCTCCGGCGTTTGCACCGCGAGCGGCACCAAGCATCAACAGCATCGCGATTTCGGCCGTTGCATCGGTCAGGACGTCGGGTGTGTTGGTGACGACGATGTTGCGGGCTGCGGCGGCGGCGATGTCGATATGATCGTAGCCGACCGAGAATGTCGCGATGATGCGCATGCTCTCGGGGAGTGCCGAGATCAGTTCTGCGTCGATTCTGTCGGTGACCGTGGCGAGGAGACCGTCCTTGCCTGCGGCGCGGGCCAGCATTTCCTCGCGCGCATAGAGGCGATCATCCATATTCCGATCAGCGTCATAGCTGCGGATGGCGCGGGCTTCGACTTCCGGCGGGAGCTTGCGTGTGAGAAGAATGCGGGGGCGGGACATGAGGGGCCTTGGCGTTCGATTGATCATCCGGTTTAGCCGATGGTGTAGGATCGCAAAAGACCGAAGGTGATAAGGGGAAGGAAAGCCGGAACCATGCGCGCCAGACGCACGAATTTGATCGCCATTCTTCTGTTGGCCGGCGCATCGGATGCAAGTGCCACAGCAGTTGAAGCCGAGATGCAGATGCATCGCGCCGTCTACGAACTTTCGCTCGTGCGCTCGCAGGCGGTCAGCGATGTCGCCGGAATCGAAGGGCGGATGGTTGTGGAATGGCGCGGCGGGAGGGAATGCGGGGGGTATACGTCGTTGCAGCGGGTGGTGACGACGGTGACGGGAGAGAGCGACGTTTCGGTGCGGAACGATGTCCGCCTGAGCACGTGGGAGGCGGCGGATGGCGGCGAATTCCGGTTCGAGCGGACCGAATATGTGAACGGCCAACTCATTGAATCCGAAAGCGGAATCGCGCTGCGCGCCGACGAAACCGGCCCTGTAAGGGTGACGCGGGAGGGCCAGTTGCCGCTCGAGATGCCCGGCGAGGTGCTGTTTCCGGTGGCCTATAATCTGCAGCTGATGGCGGCGGCGCGGGCCGGACGGCAGCGCTTCAGCGCCCCGATTTTCGACGGCACGGAAGAGACCGAAAACCCGACAAATGCCTTTATCGGCAAGGCCTTAGCGGTTCCCGAGGATGCTCTTTCCGCGGCTCTGAGCGGCAGCGCTGTGCGGCCGCTGTCGGAAATGACCGCCTGGCCGGTGCGGCTCGGCTATTTCGACCGCGATGCGCGCGAGGGCCTGCCCAATTTCGAAATGGGCTATGTCCTTCTATCCAATGGCGTTTCGGCGTCGCTGGTGCTCGATTACGACGATGTGGTGATGAAGGGACGGCTCACCGAACTGCATTTTTTCACAGCCGGGAGCTGCTGAAGACCCCCCCTCTGTCACGCAACTGTCAAAAAACTGTCACAAACCGACTTATCCCCCGCCGATAACCCAACTTGTCCCCCGGGGACAAGTCCGACTTATCCCCGCTTCAGCGGGAGAGGCCGCGACCCTTGCCGATCGACTTGTCCCCGAACTTCGCCCGGAGGCGATCCATCGCCCGTTCGGCCCGGGCACGCCGCGTCGCGGCCGGGTCGAGCATGTCGGGCGGGTCGGCGAGATCGGCGGGGGCAAGTTGCGCAATGCCGATGCCGAGCAGGCGGAAGCGGGTGCCGGTCGCTTCCTTCGCCAGCAGCGGCGCGGCGGTGCGGTAGATCACGTCGGCAAGTTGCGTCGGATCGTGCAGCGTCCGGTTGCGGGTGCGGGTCCTGAAGTCGGCGGTCTTCAGTTTCAGCACGACGGTCGCGCCCGACAGGCCGGCCGCCTTGGCGCGCCTGGCCACCTTTTCGCAAAGCGGCCACAAGGCGCGGTCGAGGGCGGCGGCGTCCGAAATATCCTCCGTGAACGTCGTTTCGGCCGAAATGCTTTTCGCGCCCTGGGAGGGCTCGACGGTGCGGACATCGAGGCCGCGGGCGAGGCGCCAGAGACGGCTTCCCATCGAGCCGTAGCGCGCCATCAGGTCGTTCTCCTCCATGCGCTGGAGCTGCGAAATGCGGGTGATGCCGTCGCGGGCCAGCTTCGTCTCGAAGGCCTTGCCGACGCCCCAGATCAACGACACCGGCTTGCCGGCCAGGAAGTCGATGGTCTCGGCGCGGCCGATCACCGAGAAGCCGCGCGGCTTGTCGAGGTCGGAGGCGATCTTGGCCAGGAACTTGTTGTGGCTGAGGCCGACCGAGACGGTGATGCCGATTTCCTTTTCGATGCGGTTGACGAGGCGGGCCATGCTGAGCGCCGGCGAGCCGTGATGCAGGCGCTCGGTGCCGGAAAGGTCGAGAAAGGCCTCGTCGATCGAGAGCGGTTCGACCAGCGGCGTCAGTTCCTGCATCAACTGGCGGACCTCGCGGCCGACCTTGGCGTATTTGGCCATGTCGGGCGGCAGGACGACCGCTTCGGGACAGGCGGCCAGCGCCTTGAACATCGGCATGGCCGAGCGGACGCCGCGAATGCGGGCGATATAGCAGCAGGTCGAGACGACGCCGCGCTTGCCGCCGCCGATGATCAGCGGCTTGTCGCGCAGGGCGGGATCGTCGCGCTTTTCGACGGCGGCATAGAAGGCATCGCAATCGAGATGGGCGATCGAGAGCGCGTGCAGTTCGGGATGGAATTTCAGGCGTGGCCGATGACAGGCCGGACAGCGCGTTGCGCCTTCGGGGGCGGGAGCGTAGCAGTCGCGGCAGAAGCCTTCGCTCATGGGCTCTCTTCCCCCGGCCAGAGCCAGGCCGCGCCGCGGACGCCGCTTGAATCGCCGTGGCGGTTGCGGGCCAGCCGCGTCACCACCGTGTCGGAAAAGACATAGGCGCCCCAGCGCGCCGGGACTTCGTCGTAGAGGGCTTCGGTGTTCGACATGCCGCCGCCCAGCACGACGATCTCGGGATCGAGAATGTTGATCAGATGCGCCAGCGCGCGGGCGAGGCGGTCGGCATAGCGGCGCAAGGCCAGGCGGGCAGGGCGCGAGCCCGCTTCCGCCGCGGCGACGATCTCGGGCGGGGTCAGGGCCTCGCCTTCCTCCTCGCTGTAGAGGCGCGCGAAGGCCGGGCCCGAGATCCATGTCTCGATGCAGCCCTTCTTGCCGCAATAGCAGCCGGTGCCCGGATATTCGTCGGGATGCATCCAGGGCAGCGGGTTGTGGCCCCACTCGCCGGCAATCGCGTTGGGGCCACCATGGAGACGGCCGCCGATGACGATGCCGCCGCCGACCCCGGTGCCGAGGATGACGCCGAAGACCGAAGCCGCGCCGGCGCCGGCGCCGTCGGTCGCTTCCGACAGGGCAAAACAGTCGGCATCGTTGGCGAGGCGCACGGGACGGGCCAGCGCCGCTTCGAGATCGCGGGCCAGCGGATGGCCGATCAGCCAGGTGCTGTTGGCGTTCTTCACCAGGCCGGTGGCCGGCGAGACCATGCCCGGAATGCCGAGGCCGACGCTGCCGCGCTCGCCGGTTTCGGCTTCGAGGGCGGCGACCAGATCGCGGATCGCGGCGACGGTCGCTTCGTAACTTCCTTGGGGCGCGGCGATGCGGCGGCGCGCCCGTTCGCGGCCTGCCGCGTCGAGTGCCAGTCCTTCGATCTTGGTGCCGCCGAGGTCGATGCCGATGCGCATGGGGATTCCATTTTTGACGAAGGATATCAGATTTGGGAGTTACGCACGCGAAGACGCGAAGACGCGAAGGGAAGAAGGGGTTTCACGCGGAGACGCGGAGTCGCGGAGGAGAGAAGATTTCCGGCGCTTCCTCCTGCGCTGCTTCGCAGCTTCGACCTTCGCCAAAGGCTACGGCCGACAGGTCGGTGGACAGGTCGCGCCGGACGATCAGGTCTCATCATTGCGACGAGCCGCCCCGGCTTTCGCCGGGATGACGCCTGTGTTCATATCCATTTCGGCAATTCATCGGGGGGTGAATGGTAAAATTCAGATTTGCATTGGCGCTGCTCGCCTTGCTGCAGTTTGCACTCCCGCCCGCCAACGCCCAAGAGCGGCTGACGGTGGTGCTGGCGGGGGATACGGGACTCAACGGGGGCGGGGCGCCGGTGGATGCGCGGGGCGGCTGGAAGGGCGGGCGGCTGGTGACGGGCGCCGAGGCGCTGGCCGGGATCGCGCCGTGGCTTGAGGGCGATGTCGTCTTCGCCAATCTCGAAAGCGTGGTGACAAACCGCAACGAGATTGCGGCGCGGGACAAGATGTTCGTGTTCCGGATGCATCCGCAAGGTGTGCGGGAATTTGCCGAAGCGGGCATCAACGTCTTCTCGCTCGCCAACAATCATGCGCTCGACTACGGGACGCGCGGGGCGGGCGAGACACTTTCCCATGTGGCGGCGGTGCCAGGCCTGCGGGCCTGGCCGGGACTGGGGCGGACGCGCGACGAAGCGACGCGGCCGCATGTCTTCGAGATGCGCGGGGTCAAGGTCGCGGTGTCGGCGGTCGGCAATGCGGGCGGCGGGTTGCCGGCGGGCGAGGGCCGTGCGGGCATGTTGCAGGAGCGGGCTGATTTTCCTGACGTTGCGGCACGGCTGAGGGAAGAGGATGCGGAGCTGCGCATCCTTTCGGTGCATTACGGGCGCGAGTTCGATCCGCTGACGGATGCGGCGGACGTGGCGCGGTTCCGGCACGCGGCGGCGGGTGCGGGGGCGACGATCGTTGCCGGGCATCATGCGCATGTCGCCAAGGGGGTCGAGATTTCGGGCGCGCATCTCGTCGCCTATGGGCTCGGGAATTTCCTGCATCTCGGGACGCAGAACATGGCGCGGTTCGACATCTGCCGCGATTTCGGGCTGCTGTTGCGGGTGGGATATGTGCGCGGCGATGAGGGGCTGGCGGTCGAGACAGTGGAGGCGTTGCCGCTGACGGGCATGCATCTGCGGGTGGCGCCGATGGGCGGGGAAGCGGCGCGGCTCAGGCTCGAGGTGCTGAATTATCTGGGGTCGCGGCTTGACGGAGACGGTGTGCAGGGATTGCGGTTTCGTCCGCAGTCGGACGGGTCGGGGTTGTGGTGTGCCTCCGACGCGACGGATGCGCGGTGTGCCGGGTGGGTAGAGCCGGAGGTTTCGGCGCGGCAGGCGGAGATTGTTGCGGCTTGCGGGAAGGTGGTGACGCGGGGGAGTTTTTAGGATTTCACGCGAAGGCGCGAAGTAGAAGGATTCACGCGGAGACGCGGAGTCGCGGAGAAGAGAAGGTTTCTGGCGCTTCGCGCCGGAAGAACAAAAAAACACGTCATTGCGAGGAGCGAAGCGACGAAGCAATCCAGAAGCCGCAAACTCCGAACCTGCCGCTTCTGGATTGCTTCGCCTTCGGCTCGCAATGACGAATCTGTTTTTTCGCTGGAGAAGTCAGAACCCTTCCGCCTTCAGTTTTTCCGAAATGAAGTTCTCCGCCGCGCTCCATTCGGTTGTGTGGAAGTGGCTGTCGGGGGCCTGGCCGAGGAGTTTGGCGAGGCGGGGGTCGGCGATGAAGTGGATGCGGTGGGAAGGGGCGTGGGCCTTGGCGACCGAGGCGATGTTGTGGGGGATGTCGTCGAGGAAGACGACCGGGGCCTTGACGCGCTCGGCCATGCGGCGCACGGCGCCGCCTTTCAGGCCCTTGTTGGCGATGACGGGGTAGGCGATGCCTTGCGCGGCGAGATTGGCGGCGCGGGTTTCGCGGGCCTCGAAGGGGACATTGGTCAGGACGACGATCTGGGCGCGTTCGGAAAGGCGGGCCAGTGCCTCGGCGGCGCCGGGGACGACCAGCAGGGAATGGGTCTGTGCGGCGAAGAAGCCGTCGAGCAGGGCCGGCATCGCGGCGGGTGCGACCGGCTCGCCGGTTTCGCGGCTCTTGATGTTGCCGGTCAGGGCGAAGCTTTGCAGGTCGAGCCAGAGGCCTTGGGTTTCGAGATAGAGTTCGAGGCCGGCGACGAACTGGATCAGGACCTCGTCGGCGTCCGACACAATGATCGGGCGGCCGGGCACCAGGTCGAGGGCATCGATCTGCGGGATCACGGCCTCGTCGATCGCCAGCGGATCGGGCTTCGGGGGGCGCGGAGCCTCGGCGTTCACGACCAGTGAACCTCTTCGCCGCCGGGAAGGGCGCGGCGGGCGGCAGCCGGCAATTCAGGCGCGAGGCCCGCTTCTTCGCAGAAGGCCAGCAGGCGGGGCTCGTCGCCCAGCAGATATTCGAGGACGAAACCCAGGAATACCGGGTCGGCGGCGCGGGCGCGCAGCTCGTCGGGGGCGAGGCCCGAGCGGTCGAGGAAGTCGCCCAACAGGTCCTCGTCGGCCGCGATATGGCCCAAGGCGTGGATAGCCACGAATTCAGCCTCGTCTCCGGTCATTCGCACCTTCATCCGATATACACACGCAACGTTAATCATAGGCGCAGTTTAATTAGAAATCGAAGGAAAGCCTCGGTCCGGTGACCCCCCGTTAAAGACTTAGTTAAGGATATTCGGGTCATATGATCTCCAGTGACGCCCCAGTCGGGCGTCTCGGAGACCGGGGATTTCGGTTCGAATACGGGCATGCCCGGGCAAGTTGGAGTTCTGGAGCTATGGACGCAATGTCTAAAAAGGTCCTGATCGTCGAAGACAATGAGCTCAACATGAAGCTCTTCCACGATCTATTGGACGCGCACGGCTATCAGACGCTGCAGACGCGCGACGGCATCGAGGCGCTGGAAATCGCGCGCACGAATCGGCCCGACCTGATCCTGATGGATATCCAGCTTCCGGAAGTCTCGGGGCTCGAAGTCACCAAATGGATCAAGGAAGACGACAACCTCCGTTCCATCCCCGTGGTGGCCGTGACGGCCTTCGCGATGAAGGGCGACGAGGAGAAGATCCGGGAAGGCGGCTGCGAGGCCTATATCTCGAAGCCGATCTCGGTGACGCAGTTCCTGGAAACGGTTCAGCGTTTCCTTCGCTAAAGTTCATTCTGCCGGCAAGGACGGGATTCCGTGACCGCTCGCGTTTTGATCGTCGATGACGTTCCCGCCAATCTGAAGCTGCTCGACGCCAAGCTCACAGCCGAATATTTCGATGTGTTCATGGCCTCGTCCGGCCCGGAGGCGCTGGATGCCGCCAAGGAAAAGCAGCCCGATATCATCCTGCTCGACGTGATGATGCCGGGCATGGACGGTTTCGAGGTCTGCCGCCGCCTCAAATCGATGCCCGAGACCGAGCATATTCCCGTCGTCATGGTGACCGCGCTCGACCAGCCGTCGGACCGCGTGCAGGGCCTGGAGGCCGGCGCCGACGACTTCCTGACCAAGCCGCTCAACGACATGGCGCTGTTCGCGCGGGTGAAAAGTCTCGTGCGCCTCAAGATGGTGACCGACGAGCTGCGCATGCGCGAAGCGACCGGGCAGCGCATCGGTGCGCTGAATGCCGGCGGCGACAATTTCCTGTTGAAGGAACCGGGCCGCATTCTGGTCATCGACGACCGTCCGACCTCGGTGAAGCGTGTCACCGAAACGCTTTCGCTCGAACATTCGGTGATCGTGGCCGAGACGCCGGAAGAACTTTTCGAACTTGCCAGCCAAGGCGATTTCGATCTGCTGATCGTCAGTCTGACGCTGCAGGAACATGACGGGCTGCGCATCTGCTCGCAGCTACGTTCGCTCGAAACGACGCGACAGACGCCCATTCTCGCGATCGTCGAAGAGGGCGATACCGGCCGACTGGTGCGGGCGCTCGACATGGGCGTCAACGACTATCTGGTGCGTCCGGTGGAACGCAACGAGCTGGTGGCGCGGTGCCGCAGCCAGTTGCGCCGCAAGCGCTACCAGGACTATCTGCGCGACAAGTTCCAGCAGGGCCTCGAGATGGCCGTCACCGACGGGCTGACCGGGCTCTACAACCGGCGCTACATGGAAGGTCATCTGTCGACGCTGGTCGACGACAGCAACAAGACCGGCAAGCCGGTGGCGCTGCTGATCTTCGACATCGATTATTTCAAGCCGGTCAACGACACTTATGGCCATGCTGCCGGCGATGCGGTGCTCAGGCAGTTCGCATCGCGGATTTCGCAGAATGTGCGCGGTATCGATCTGACCTGCCGGCTGGGCGGCGAGGAATTCGTCGTCGTGATGCCCGATACCGATCTTGCCTATGCGATGATGGTGGCCGAGCGGCTGCGCCAATGCATCGCCTCCAAGCCCTTCGTGCTGAACGAGGAGACCGGGCAGGCGATCGACGTGACGGTCAGCATCGGCATCGCCATGACCGAGGGCGCCCGGGATACGGCCTCCAGGCTGCTTGAACGCGCCGACCAGGGGCTCTATCGCGCCAAGCGGGACGGCCGCAACCGGGTGGTTGCCGAAGCCGCCTGAGGCTCCGCTCGCCATCTTCCAGACCAGATACAGTCTTCGCCTGTCTTCGCGCCGCGGCGGCGCCGGTTAACCTTGTAATTTCATGGTTAACGCGGTCGAGACAAGAAGATCGACCCTAATTCCTTTATTGGCACAGCAGAGCGTGCTATTTTTTCCGTGGCAATTCACTTTCGCCGCCGATCGCGTGTCCGCTCTTGCTGGGGGGTGAGTCGGACGCAGCCGAAGCGGCGATATGTGTCCTCGTGGGGCGCCCAGGTCCGCCGCATCTCCTGGGTCCACGGGGCACGGCCGGCCGGGCGTGGTTCATGGAGTGGCCTCCTCTGATAAGCCGCGATCTCCCGGCCGGCCACCTTTTCTGCCGATGGCAGACAATCAAAAAGCCGGTCCCTCGGGACCGGCTTTTCTGCGTTCAGAGCGCCTCGAAGGGGCTCCTACTTGATCTTGGTTTCCTTGAACTCGACATGCTTGCGCGCGATCGGGTCGTATTTCTTGATGACCATTTTCTCGGTCATGGTGCGGCTGTTCTTCTTCGTCACGTAGAAGTAGCCGGTGTCGGCAGTGCTTTCGAGCTTGATCTTGATGGAGGCGGGCTTCGCCATGGCCGGAAATCCTTGCAGTTACAGGGGCTTGAGGCTCAGGCCCCGGAGACCGCCCGGGCGTGCCCGATCGGCCGATTTGGGCGCAGACTACTCACGGGCGGCGTGAAGTCAAGCAGTGCGCGGGGCGGTGAAGAAGCGCCAGCCGGCGACGGCGAGATAGAGGCCGCAGAGCCCGGCCATGACGACGATCAGGCCGTGCGGGTCCCAGAGGTCCATGCCGATGCCGGCGAGCGGCGGGCCGATCAGGGCGCCGGTCGAATACATCAGCACGAAGGCCGCATTGGCAGACGCCAGATCGGCGCCGCGAAAGCGCTGGCCGAGCAGCGTCAGGCCGACCGTGTAGAGGCCGACCACGACGCCGCCGAAGACGAAGAGAACCGGTGCGAAGAGCCAGAGGTTGTGGGCGACCAGCGGGATCGCCGAGGCGCCGAGCAGGCCCACAAGGGCGCAGACCAGCAGCACCATGCGGCGGTCGGCACGGTCGGCCCATATGCCGATCGGGATCTGGCAGAGGATGTTGCCGGCGGCGAAGATCGAGAGCACGAAGGCGGCGGTCTGTTCGGTCATGCCGGTGCGCACGCCATAGACCGGCAGCAGGTTGAAGATGTTGGTTTCGGTGGCGCCGTAGACCAGACCGGCCAGCGTGGCGGCCGGGGCGACGATGAGGAAGCTGGCGAAACTTTTCGTCGGGCGCTCGGTGACGCGGGGCGCGAGGCCGCGGCCGAAGAGGATCAGCGGTATGCCGGCGCCGAGGATCAGCAGGCCGATGGTGGCGAAGGGCAGCAGCCCTTGCGTGCCGACCAGGAAAAGCAGCACCGGGCCGGAAGCAAAGCCGCAGGAGAGCACCGTGCCGTAGATGCCGATCAGGCGGCCGCGATTTTTCTCGTCGGCCAGGGTGTTGATCCAGAATTCGCTGACGACGAAAAGACCGGTCAACGCCAGACCGTTGACGAAGCGGATCGGGAACCAGATCCAGACATCGGGGAAGACATAATAGGCCGGCATGGCGACGGCCGAGACCAGAATACAGGTCATCAGGAAGGTGATCGCCGGGACCCGGCGCAGAAGTGCCGGGATGAAGGGCGTCAGCAGGAAGGTGGCCAGTGCCGGCATGGCCGTGTTGAGGCCGATGATCGAGGCGGGCACGCCCTGACGTTCCATCAGCAGCGCCAGCAGCGGGATCGAGACGCCGAGACCCATGCCGACGACGCTGATGCAGGCGATGACGGCGATCAGGCTGCGCCGGCGCTGGACCGGGGTCAGCGGCGCGTCGGCCAGCATGGTGAGGGTGGTCGGGTCTTTCATGGCTCTTCTGTGTACTGTGCTTTGGCGTGTCAGTTCCGAGCGGGCTTGTATGCACAGTAGCCCTTCGCTTCGCTACGGGCGTTCGGTGCTCGAAAAGGTCCACAGGACCTTTTCGTTTGCATACGCAAACCGCCCCTCACCCCCCGCCCCAAACGGTCTTCGACCGTTTGACCCTCCCCAAGGGGAGGGTGGGAGTTTAGTCAGTGCGCCGGAACCAAAGCAAAGTATGTCAGGCGCGGATGACGGGTTTGTCGTTGCGATAGGCGTAGAGCGGGATGCGGCTGCGGGGGCCTTCCTTGTGGCGGCGGCCGATCTCGCGGAGCACGAATTCGGTGACGTCGATCACCGGCAGTTTCAGGGCGGCGGAGAGCGGATACCAGTCGAGGTCGCCGAGTTCGCCGCTGCCTTGCAGCGTGCCTTCGGCAGTCGATGCGGGGGCGGCGAAGAAGCGGGCGTGAAAGCGGATCGGGCTCGAGGCCGGGGTGATGGCCCGGGCGACGAAATCGAGCACGTCGAGGCGCGGCGCCAGCCCGCGTTCGCGGAAGGGCTGCCAGCCTTCGCCGGCGCCCTCGCCGACATGGCCCTCTCGCGCGACGATCAGGCCGGTTTCCTCGAAGGTCTCGCGGATCGCGGCCATGGCCAGCGCTTCGGCTTTCGCGCCGGCGGCGGCGCTCTGCATCATGCGCGCGGTCTCGCCGCTGAAGGCCGTTGCGGGGCGTGCCAGCAGATCGCCGGCATCGAGCTTGCCGCCCGGAAAGACGAAGGCGTCGGGAATGAATTTCATGCGCGCGTGACGGCGGCCCATCAGGATCAGCGGTTCGCCGCCGCGGTCGTCGATCAGGACCAGGCTGGCGGCGTCGCGCGGACGGATCGCGCGGGGGCGCGGCGTTTCGACATTCACGGCGCTCAGTCCCCGATCACGTCGCGGATGGCGTTGCCGCCGCGGAAATGAATGAAGGGAACGGCGCGCGCGGATTGCGCGGCCGTTGCGAGGCGCAGGCGCTCGTCGATCTCGTCGAGGACGACGCGGGTGATGTTGGGCAGGTCGAGATCGCGCGCATCGGCGATGCTCAGCCAGTGCAGGCCCTGCAATTCGCCGGAGCCGGCGACCTTGGCGGGATCGCCCTGAATCGTTTCGGCGTCCGCGATGAAGAAGCGCGTGTCGAAGCGGCGCGTGCGGTAGGGGGGCGTGATGGCGCGGGCGACGAAATCGAGCGTACCGAGCGCCGGCGCGAAGCCTTGCGCGAAGTATTCGTTCCAATCGGCGTGTTTGCTTTTTTGTGGCGTGTCCGCAGGGCGGCCGATGACGAGACCGGTTTCCTCGAAGGTTTCGCGGATCGCGGCCATGGCCAGCGCACGGGCGCGGCGTTCGGTCGGGGTGCCGCGCATGCGCGCCATCAGGCGGCGCGCGACCGGTGGGCGCAGATCTTCGGCCGGTGCGATGCGGCTGTCGGCGGGATCGACGCGGCCGCCGGGAAAGACGAACTTGTTGGGCATGAACTTGTGATCGGCATGGCGCTGGCCCATCAGCACCTGGGGCGCGGCGGCGTCGCGGCGGACAATGATCAGCGTCGAAGCGTCGCGCGGGCGCACGGCGCGGCCCTGTGCGGGCTCGCGATATTCCTGCTCGCGCGATTTCTTCGGGTCGAAGGGCCCCCGCTGTTCCTCAGCCATATTTTCCGTTCCGGTTTGTGAATTTCTGGTTGGGGGGAGGATGCCCGCCCGCGCCGGTGCTGTCCAGCAAGGCGGGAAAGGCCGGCTTTCGGGGCATTTACGATCGCTACACAAAAAAGCCGCTATTGTGGAGCGAATGTGGTCTATTCCCCCGCGTCGTCGATCCGCCCGCAGCTGCTCGCGCTTTCCCGCGTGACGGCCCGGCCAACCTGGATTCCATATAGTTGAGTACCGGAAACAAGACCGGCGCCGCGATTGCCCGCGCCAAGAGCTGGACGCAAATCCTCAGCCATTACCGCGAACCGAGCCATGCGCGCAGCGCCGTGGAGCTCGCGATCACCGCCTTGCCGCTTGTCGCGTTGTGGATTGCGGCCTGGTTCACCTATTCGCAGGGCTACTGGTGGGCACCGCTGGCGATTGCCGTGCCGGCAGGCGGCTTTCTGGTGCGGCTGTTCGCCATCCAGCACGATTGCGGGCATGGCTCGTTCTTTCCGCAGCGCTGGGCCAATGACTGGGTCGGCCGGGCGCTCGGTGTGCTGACGGTGACGCCGTTCGACGTGTGGCGGCGCGCCCATGCCATTCATCATTCGAGCTGCGGCAATCTCGACCGGCGCGGGATCGGCGATATCGACACGCTGACGGTCGCGGAGTATCGCGCAAGGTCGCGCTGGGGGCGGCTGAAATACCGGATCTATCGCAATCCCGTGGTGCTGTTCGGCATCGGCCCGGCCTACATGTTCCTGCTGCAGCAGCGGCTGCCCATCGGCATGATGCGCGACGGCTGGCGCCCCTGGATCAGCACGCAGGCGACCAATGCCGCCATACTGGCAATTGCCGCGGCGCTGATCTGGCTGGTCGGCTTCAAGGCCTTCTTTCTGATCCATCTGCCGATCGTCGTGATCGCGGCGTCGATCGGCGTCTGGATGTTCTATGTGCAGCATCAGTTCGAGAAGACGTTCTGGAGCGAGGCCGGCGGCTGGGACTTTCACGAGGCAGCGCTGCATGGCTCGTCGCATTACGATCTGCCGTGGCCGCTGCGCTGGCTCACCGCCAATATCGGCATTCACCATGTGCATCATCTCTATGCGCGCATTCCATCGTACCGGCTGTCGCGCGTGCTGCGCGACCATCCCGACCTTCGGCAGATCGGCCGGCTGACGCTCGCCGAGAGCCTGCGCTGCGTGCGGCTGGTACTGTGGGACGAGGGGAGCCAGCGGCTGGTGTCGTTCCGCGAGGCGCGGGCCTAGTTCTCGTCGGTCCCGCTGCCGAAGCCGTGCATGCGCAGGGCCCATTGCCAGCCGACAATGGCGCCCTTCAGGCGCGGCAGGAACCAGAGCGACAGCGCCAGCGTCAGGGCCGGCCAGAGCGCGGCGTGGAGCCAGAGCGCCGGCTGCCAGGCCAGTTCGGTCCAGAGCATCATCGGCACGACGATGTGGCCGACCACCATGATGGTGAAATAGGGCGGTGCGTCGTCGGCCTGGTGATGCAGCAATTCCTCGCCGCAATGGCCGCAAGTGTCGGCGACCTTCAGAAACTGCCGGAAGAGACTGCCCTTGCCGCAGGCCGGACAGCGCCGCGCGAAGCCGCGCCGGATGGCGGGAACGGCCGGCCGGGGCGCCGCTTCGGGCGCCTCGAAGGCGAAGGGATCGCTCATGTCCACTACTGTACTCATGGCATTTCGGCCGGTTGACCGATGCGGCGCAGAGGTTGCGGCATCTCCCAGCAAAGTGGTCGGAATCAGCTGTCGATGAAATGTGGCAGGTTGCCGCGCGTCAGCGCCGCTTTGCCGGTTTGCGCGGTTTTGCGCCGGATTTTCCCGGGGTGCGGCCGCGCGGCGGACCGCGGCGCGGCGGCGGGCGGCGATTCCCCTTGCCGGCCGGCTTGCCTTCGCTGCCGCCTTCGAGGATTTCGAGGCGCAGGCCGCCGGTGATCGGCACGGCTTCCTCGAGGCGGACCCGGACCGCATCGCCGAGGCGATAGATGCGGCCGGTGCGTTCGCCGGTCAGCGCATGCAGGATCTCGTCATGGTGGTAGAAGTCGCCGCCGAGGGTCGAGATCGGCACGAAGCCGTCGGCGCCGGTTTCGTCGAGCTTGACGAAGAGGCCGAAGCGGGTGACGCCGGCGACGCGGCCGGTGAATTCGGCGCCGATGCGTTCCTCGAGGAAGGCGGCGATGAAGCGGTCCTTGGAGTCGCGCTCGGCCAGCATCGAGCGGCGCTCGGTCATCGAGATGTGTTCGGCGATCTCGGCCAGCGTGGCGGCCTCGTCGTCGGACTGGCCGTCCTTTCCGAGATCGAGGCCGGCGATCAGCGCGCGGTGGACCGTGAGGTCGGCATAGCGGCGGATCGGCGAGGTGAAGTGGGCGTAGCGGCGCAGGTTGAGGCCGAAATGGCCGATATTGTCGGGCGCATAGACCGCCTGGGCCTGCGAGCGGAGAACGACATCGGAGACCATGCGGTCGTGTTCGGTGCCGTCGACTGCCTTCAGGATGCGGTTGAAATTGGCCGGGCGCACGGTCTCGCCTTTCGCGAAACTCAGATTGAGCGTGGCCAGGAATTCGGCGAGGGCGACAAGTTTCTCCCGCGCGGGCGCGTCATGGATGCGGTAGACGACCGGGCGGCGCCGGGCCTCGGCCGTCTCGGCGGCGCAGACATTGGCCTGGATCATGAATTCCTCGATCAGCTTCATCGATTCATGCTTGTCGCCGATGCGGATGTTGCCGATGCGGCCGTCGGCGTCGATGTCGATCTTGTATTCGGGCAGGTCGAGCGCCAGCGGTTCGCGCGCGTCGCGGGCCCTGGCGAGGATCCGGTAGGCGGCCCAGAGCGGCTTCAGCACCGGCTCGAGCAGGGGCCCGGCCGCGTCGTCGGGGCGGCCGTCGATCGCCTGCTGGACCTGGGCGTAGCTGAGGCTGGCGGCCGAGCGCATCAGCCCACGGATGAATTCATGGCCGCGCTTGCGGCCCTCGCGGTCGAAGACCATGCGCACGGCGAAGCAGGCGCGGTCCTCGCCCTCGACCAGCGAGCAGAGATCGTTGGAAATGCGTTCGGGCAGCATCGGCACGACGCGGTCGGGGAAATAGGTCGAGTTGCCGCGCTTGCGCGCCTCGCGGTCCATGGCCAGGCCCGGCCGGACATAGGCCGCGACATCGGCAATGGCGACGATGGCGACGATACCGCCCTCGTTCTTCGGGTCGGTGTCGGGTGCGGCCCAGACCGCGTCGTCATGGTCGCGGGCATCCGGCGGGTCGATGGTGATCAGCGGAATGTCGCGCAGATCGGTGCGGCCCTTGAGGCCGTGATGGCGGGCCGCTTCGGCCTCGGCAAGCACGTCGTCCGGAAAGGCATCGGGGATGCCATGGGTGTGGATCGCGATCAGGCTGATCGATTTCGGATCGTTGCCGTCGCCGAAGACCTCGCGCACGCGGGCGCGCGGGACGCCGTGGCGCTTGCCGGGAACGGTCTCGGCCAGGACCAGATGGCCGTCCTCGGCGTCCTGCAGGTCCTCGATCGCGATCTCGAATTCGACGCGGAGTTTCTTGTCGACCGGGATCAGGCGGGCCAGCCTTGCGCCGGCGGGGCGGCGCAGCAGGCCGAGAACGCGTTCGGCGCCCTTGCCGACGCGACGGATCACGCGGGCCTCGAAGGGATAGGTTTCGTCGGTGGTGCGTTCGATGCGGGCCAGCACGCGGTCGCCGACGCCGGCCGGCGGTTCGTCGACGGTTTCGCGGCGGCCGCGGCGCTTGACCTCGGGCGCGATGACGATCAGCGGCGGCGGCGTTTCGCCGGGCCATGAGACCGGCCGCGCGATCAGATCGCCATCGGTGTCGGTGTGGGTGATCTCGATCACGGTGACGGGCGGCATCTCGCCGACCCGGCGCAGGCTCTTGGTCTCGTCCTTCGCGATCAGGCCTTCGTCCTTCAGCTCCTTCAACAATTGCTTGAAGGGAATGCGGTCGTCGCCCTTGATGCCGAAGGCGCGGCCGAGTTCGCGCTTGCCGAGCTTGCCGCCATTCTCGGCGATGAATTTCAGGACGTCGTCGCGCGACGGGAAGTGACCGCCGGCTCTGCTTTTCTTTCCGGCACCGGCTTTTTTCGACTTGCTGCGTTCAGCCAAGATCAATCCGCCGGTTCGGTGACATTGACGGTGCTTTTCGATTTCGACGCGGGCTTCCTGGCGGCCGGCTTCGTTTTTGCCGCCGGCTTTTTCGCAGCGGGCTTCTTCTTCGCTGCGGTTTTCTTCGCGGCCGGCTTCTTCGCGGGCTTTGCTTCGCCGCTCTTCTTCGCAGCCGCTTTTCTTGCCGGCTTCTTCTTGCCGCTCTTCGCCTCGCGTTCGGCGATCAGCGCCAGCGCCTCCTCGAGCGTCACTGCCATCGGGTCGCCCGATTTCGGCAGCGTCGCATTGGTGGAGGCGTGCTTGACGTAAGGCCCGTACTTGCCTTCGCGGATCTGCACCGGCTTGCCGGTTTCGGGGTGCTCACCCAGTTCCTTCAGGACCTTGCCGGCACGTTCCTCGGCCCGGGCAATTTTTTCAGCGAGCACGGCGATGGCACGGTTGAGGCCGATGTCGAAGAGTTCTTCGGGGTCCTTCAGATTGGCATAGGTGCCGTCATGCAGCACGAAGGGACCGAAACGGCCGAGGCCTGCCGTGATCTTCTTGCCGGTTTCGGGGTGGAGACCTATCTCGCGCGGCAATGTCAGCAGACGAAGCGCCTTTTCAAGATCGACATCGGCGGCCGACATCTTCGCGGGCAGGCCACTGCGCTTCGGCTTGTCGTCGGGTTCGAGCGGGGCGCGTTCGACATAGGGACCGAAGCGGCCGGTCTTGAGGCTGATCTCGGCATTGGTTTCCGGATCGACGCCCAGCACGCGGTCGCCCGACTGTTCCTCGCCATCGGCGCCGACAGTCAGCTGGCGCGTGAAGCGGCATTCGGGATAGTTCGAGCAGCCGACGAATGCGCCGTAACGGCCGACCTTCAGCGAGAGGCGGCCATCGGCGCATGAGGGACAATTGCGCGGATCGGTGCCGTCTTCCCTTTCGGGAAAGACATGCGGTGCCAGCACCTCGTTGAGGCGGTCGAGCACCTCGGTGATGCGCAGTTCCAGGGCCTCGGCGACTGCGACGGTGAATTCCTTCCAGAATTCGCGCAGGAGGTCCTTCCAGTCCATCTCGCCGGCCGACACCTTGTCGAGCTTTTCCTCCAGCTCGGCAGTGAAGTCGTATTCGACGTAGCGGGTGAAGAAGTTCTCGAGAAAGGCCGTGACGAGGCGGCCTTTGTCGTGCGGCACGAAACGGTTCTTGTCCATGTGGACATAGTCGCGGTCGCGCAGGGTCTGCAATGTCGAGGCATAGGTCGAGGGCCGGCCGATGCCGAGTTCTTCCATGCGTTTGACCAGTGTCGCTTCGGTGAAGCGGGGCGGCGGCTCGGTGAAATGCTGTTCGGGACGGACCTTGTCGAGGCCGAGCTTGTCGCCCCTGGCGACCTTCGGCAGGCGGCCGCCATCCTCGCCTTCCTCGGGCTCGTCGCGGCCCTCCTGATAGAGGCGCAGGAAACCGTCGAAGACGATGACGGAGCCGGTGGCGCGCAGGCCGATGGGCGCGTCGTCGGCCTCGATCTCGATGGTGGTGCGCTCAAGCTGCACGCTTTCCATCTGGCTGGCGACGGTGCGGTTCCAGACCAGTTCGTAGAGGCGACGCTGATCGTCGTCGAGACGGCCGGCGACCTGCCTGGGCAGGCGGGCAAGATCGGTCGGGCGGATCGCTTCATGCGCTTCCTGCGCGTTCTTCGCCTTGGTGTTGTAGACGCGGGGCGCATCCGGCAGATAGGCCTCGCCGAATTCATTGTTGATGACGGTGCGGGCCTGGGCAATCGCTTCCGGCGCGATCTGCACGCCGTCGGTTCGCATATAGGTGATGAGGCCGGTCGTCTCGCCGTCAATCTCGACACCTTCATAGAGGCGCTGTGCGACCTGCATGGTGCGGCTCGCCGAGAAACCGAGCTTGCGCGAGGCCTCCTGCTGCAAGGTCGAGGTGGTGAAGGGCGGGTTCGGGTGGCGGCGGGCCGGCTTGCTCTCGACCGACTTCACCGAATAGCGCGACGCCTTGATGCGGGCTTCGATCTCTCGGGCCGATTTTTCGTTCGGGATGTCGAACTTGTCGAGCTTCTTCCCGTCGACCGTCACGAGGCGGGCGACGAAGGCGGCATTGGCGCCGGTCTTCATGTCGGCCTCGACGGTCCAGTATTCGCGGGCGCGGAACGCTTCGATCTCGAGCTCACGATCGCAGATCAGGCGCAGCGCGACCGATTGCACACGGCCGGCCGAGCGCGAGCCCGGCAGCTTGCGCCAGAGGACCGGCGAGAGGGTGAAGCCGACCAGATAGTCGAGGGCGCGGCGGGCGAGATAGGCGTCGATCAGTTCCTTGTCGAGGCCGCGCGGATGCGTCATCGCCTCGGTGACCGACTGCTTGGTGATGGCATTGAAGACGACGCGCTGGACCTCGACGTCCTTCAACACCTTCTTCTTGTTGAGAACCTCAAGCACATGCCATGAAATCGCCTCGCCCTCGCGATCCGGGTCGGTGGCGAGGATCAGACGGTCGGCGCCCTTGACGGCCGCGGCGATTTCGTTGAGGCGCTTCTGGGACTTGGCATCGACGTCCCATGCCATGGTGAAGTCCTGATCCGGCAGGACCGAGCCGTCCTTCGACGGCAGGTCGCGGACATGGCCATAGGAGGCCAGGACCTTGTAGCCCTTGCCGAGATACTTGTTGATCGTTTTCGCCTTGGCCGGCGACTCAACAATGACGACGTCCATCGAACGCTCAAACTCTCATTATATTGTGGCCTGCCACCGCCCAGCGCCGCCGATGCGCGGGACGACCCGGTCGCCGAAAAGCCGTGATTTGCCAAGAGGCGCCGCCGCTTCGGGCCGTCTTGATCAGCGGGGTGAACATGGTGAAAAGGGCGGACACTGTCAAATGCGGCAGGAATCCTCAGGAAAATGCTGCAAGCGACCTGCTCAGATCAGGCTGAGGCGGTTGCCGGGATCGCGGTGCAGGCGGCCAGCGAGCTCAAGTTCGAGCAGAACAGCACGGACAATGGGGACCGACACGCCCGATTGACGGACGATATCGTCAAGCGGCGTGGGAGTGGGACCCAGGGCGGCCAGCACCGCATCGCGGGCGTTGTCGTCGATCTGCGGGGCGGGCGCATTCGTATCTGCGGTATTATTTCCATAATCATTCGGTGTCGGTTCGCGCAAGGCTCCCGCTGCGGGTAGCGCGATGGCGGCGATCACGTCCTCGGCCGTTTCGACCAGAGGCGCGCCGTCCTTGATCAGGCGATTGGAGCCACCGGCACGGGGATCGAGAGGCGAGCCCGGGACGGCCAGGACGTCGCGACCCTGTTCGAGCGCGAAGCGCGCGGTGATCAGCGAACCGGAACGCAAGGCTGCTTCGACCACGACGACAGCCAGGGAAAGGCCCGAGATCAGGCGGTTGCGGCGCGGAAAGTGGCGAGACTGCGGGCTTGTGCCGGGCGGCATTTCGGAGACCAGCACACCACCGGCCGCTATCGCAGCCTGCAACTCACGATTTTCCTCTGGATAGACGATATCGAGGCCGCCGGCGAGCACCGCGGCGGTGCCGGTATCGAGGGCGGCACGATGGGCGGCCGTATCGATGCCGCGGGCAAGACCCGAGACCACGGTGAAGCCTTCCGCGCCGAGAGCCCCGGCCATGTCGCCGGCGATCCGGCGGCCGGCCGCAGAGGCGTTGCGCGAGCCGACAATGGCAACCGTGGGGCGGCTCAGAAGTTCACTATCGCCGATGACGGCGACGACCGGCGGCGGGGGATCGATCGCAGCAAGACGCGGCGGATAATCTGTATCGCCCCAAACGAGAAGGCGGGCGCCCAAGCGCGCCAGTTTCGAACGTTCGGATTCAGCTTCCGCAATCGAGGCGATCTTGACGCTCCGTTTCGCGCCACCGCGCGCCGCGAGATCGGGGAGGGCTTCGATCGCTGCAACGGCATTGCCGCAATGGCGAAGAAGATCGCGAAAGGTGGCAGGGCCGACGTTTTCGCTGCGAGCGAGGCGGAGACGGGCGAGGCGCTCGGTGTCAGAGAGCGGCGCGCCCATGACGGTCAGGCCTCGGACTTTTTCTGTCCGATGCGGGATTCTGTCCCGGCCATCAGGCGGCTGATGTTGTCGCGATGTGCCGCATAGATCAGTAGCGCCAGCACGGCGCCGAGGCCCACCAGATGCCACTGGTCGAGCCATGCGAGATAGACCGGTGTCAGCAGCGCGCCGACAAGCGCCGAGAGCGAGGAGTAGCGCGAGATGGCGGCGACAAGCGCCCATGTGGCGCAGAAGAGAAGGCCGACCGGCCAGTAGAGCGCCAGCAGTACGCCGATGAAGGTCGAGACGCCCTTGCCGCCCTTGAAGCCGAGCCAGACCGGATAGAGATGGCCGAGAAAGGCTGCAAGCGCCGCGATGGCCGACATCCAGCCGATGTCGGTGCCGGCCATGCTGCCGAGTTGCGCGGCGGCGACAACCGCGACGGCGCCCTTGCCGGCATCGCCGATCAGCGTGCCGATGGCGACCCAGCGGTTACCGGTGCGCAGTGCGTTGGTCGCGCCAATATTGCCGGAGCCAATATCGCGAATATCGCCAAGGCCGGCGAGCTTTGTGAGCAAGAGGCCGAAAGGGATGGAGCCCAGCAGATAGCCAAGTACGGCAGCGGTCAGCAGCAGCGGTGCGGCGGCTGCGAAATCGATTTCAGCGGGCATTCAGTGTTCCTCCCCAAAGCCACCCGGCGGGAAGACTAGCGGGTCTCGCCGTGAACATAAACCGTGCGGCCGGCAACCATGGTGCGCAAGGCGCGGCCCTGAAAGCGGCGGTCCTCGAAGGGCGTGTTCTTCGAGATCGATTTCAGCTTCGAGGGATCGAGAATCCAGGGTGTATCCGTGTCGATCAGCACCAGATCGGCCGGGAGGCCTGCCGCAAGGCGGCCGCGGCCAAGGCTCAGCAGGTCCGACGGGGCATGGGTGAGCGCGGACAGCAGGCGCGCGAGTGGCAGATCGCCGGCATGGACGAGGGCCAGACCGGCCGGCAACAGGGTTTCAAGGCCGATCGCGCCAAAGTTCGCTTCTGCGAAGGGGCGGCGCTTCACTTCGGCGTCCTGTGGATCATGCGACGAGACGACGACATCGATGGTGCCGTCGGCGAGCCCCTCGACCAGTGCGCAGCGGTCGGCTTCGCCCCGCAGCGGCGGCGAGAGCTTGAAGAAGGTGCGGTAGCTCTGCACATCATTTTCGTTGAGCTGAAGATGCGCCGCCGAGACGCCGCAGGTGACCGGCAGGCCACGATGCTTGGCACGGCGAACGATGTCGACGGAGGATTCGCAGGATATCTGGGCGACGTGGTAGCGCCCGCCCGCGATTTCGAGCAGACGCAGATCGCGCTCGATGACAATGGTTTCGGCGACGGCGGGAATGCCGGCGAGGCCGAGGCGCGTCGCCAGCTCACTTTCGTTCATCACCCCGCCCGAGAGCGACGGTTCTTCCGCATGCTGAACGATCAGCGCGCCGAAATGAGCCGCATAGGTCATGGCGCGGCGCATCACCTGTGCACTCGCCAGCGCCTTGTCGCCATCGGTGAAGGCGACCGCGCCGGCATCGCGCAGCAGGCCGATCTCGGTCATCTGCTCGCCGTGGAGGCCCTTGGTCAGGGCGGCCATGGTGTGGACATTGACGATGGCGGTGTCGCGCGCGCGGCGTTCGATGTAGTCGACCAGGGCCACGTCATCGATCACCGGATTTGTGTTGGGCATCACGATCATGGTGGTAACGCCGCCGGCTGCCGCCGCCTGGCTCGCCAGTGCCAGCGTTTCGCGATACTCGGCGCCCGGTTCGCCGGTGAAGACGCGGCAGTCGATCAGTCCCGGCGCCAGCACATGGCCGCCGCAGTCGACGATTTCGGTGCCGTCGGGCAGGCCATCGTTAAAGAGGGCCGGGCCGAGATCGGCGATCATGCCGTCGGCGACCAGCAGCCCGCCCCGCTGGTCGAAACCGCTGGCCGGGTCGAGCAGGCGCGCATTGATGAAGGCGGTGCGGCTCATGCTGCACCTCCATTGTGCCCATTGGTGTCGTGCTCGTTCGGCAGGTTGCGGGCCAGCGCATCGAGTACGGCCATGCGGACGGCAACACCCATCTCCACCTGTTCACGGATGACGCTGCGGTTGATGTCGTCGGCGACGGCACTGTCGATTTCGACGCCGCGATTCATCGGCCCGGGATGCATCACCAGCGCGTCGGGCTTTGCGACGGCGAGCTTGGCGTAATCGAGACCGTAGAAATGGAAATATTCGCGCTGCGACGGGACATAGGATCCGGTCATGCGTTCAAGCTGAAGGCGCAGCATCATGACGATGTCGGCGCCTTCGAGCCCCCGGTTCATGTCGCGGAAGACCTCGACGCCGAGGCGTTCGATGCCTTTCGGCAGCAATGTCGGCGGGGCGATCACGCGGACGCGAGCGCCCATCGCATTCAGCAGCAGGATGTTCGAGCGGGCGACGCGGCTGTGCAGGATGTCGCCGCAGATCGCCACCGTGAGGCCCTGGAGCCTGCCCTTGCGGCGGCGGATCGTCAGTGCGTCGAGCAGGGCCTGGGTCGGATGTTCATGGGCGCCGTCGCCGGCATTGATGACCGAGCAGGAAACTTTCTGCGAGAGCAGCTCGACAGCACCCGACGAGCCGTGGCGGATGACGATGAGGTCGGGGTGCATGGCATTCAGCGTGACCGCGGTGTCGATCAGGGTTTCGCCCTTTTTCACCGAGGAGGCGCCGACCGACATGTTCATCACGTCTGCGCCGAGGCGCTTGCCCGCCAGTTCGAAGGAGCTCTGGGTGCGGGTGGAGGCCTCGAAGAAGAGGTTGATCTGGGTGCGGCCGCGCAGGACCGAGCCCTTCTTGTCGACCTGGCGGTTCTGCTCGACATAGGTGTCGGCCAGATCGAGAAGGGCGGTGATGTCGGCGGGAGAAAGGCCCTCGATGCCCAGCAGATGCCGGTGCGGGAAGAGGGCTTGGGGCTGTTTTTCAGCGCTGGTCATTAAAGCCGCATTGTATAGGGCCGAAAGCCGGGCGCGGCAAGGCGGAATCGGGGCGGAATTGGCCGGTGCCGGGGTGGGTGCTAGGCTCGGCAAGAGCCGGAACAGAGGAGGTTGCGCGATGGAAGACCGTTTGGAGCGGCCGGAGGCCTTCGCGACACATGAGGTATTCAACCAGCCGCCGCCGCTGGAGGATGTGAACCTCTATACCGCCGACCGGGCGCTTCAGGAGACCGTGGAGCGAGAAGGCGCTGGCGCGGCCAAGGCGTCGCTGACGGCGTTCGGGAAAATTGTCGGGAGCGCCGAGACGATCGATCTCGGGCGGCAGGCGAATGCCTATTTGCCGGTGCTGAAAAGTTTCGACCGCTTCGGGCATCGCGCCGACCGGGTCGAGTTTCATCCTTCCTATCACAGACTGATGGCGATCTCGGTGGCGCAGGGGCTGCACGGCTCACCCTGGGACCATCTGAAGGACGGGCTCGACGCGAAGCCGAAGCCCGGCGCCGTCGTGGCGCGGCTGGCGGGCACCTACATGATGACGCAGGTGGAAGCGGGGCATGGCTGCCCGATCACCATGACCAACGCCGCCGTGCCGGCGCTGATGTTCCAGCCGTCGCTCGCCAAGGAATGGATTCCGCGCATTCTCTCGCGCGACTATGACGAACGGTTCGCACCTGCGAAGGAAAAGTGCGGCGTGACGCTCGGCATGGGGATGACCGAGAAGCAGGGCGGCACCGACGTGCGCGCCAATACGACGGCGGCGATGCCGGTGAATGGCGGCGGGCCGGGGGCCGAATATCGCATCACGGGACACAAATGGTTTTTCTCGGCGCCGATGTGCGATGCGTTCCTGGTGCTGGCGCAGGCCCCGAACGGTATTTCCTGTTTCCTGATGCCGCGCTTCACGCCGGATGGCGAGCCGAACGCGATCCGCATTCAGCGGCTGAAGGACAAGGTCGGCAACAAGTCGAATGCGTCCTCCGAGGTCGAGTTCCAGGCGGCGTCGGGCTGGCTGATCGGCGAGGAAGGGCGCGGCGTCCGCAATATCATCGAGATGGCGACCTATACGCGGCTCGACTGCGCGGTGGCGACGGCCGGGATGATGCGGCAGGCAGTCGCCCAAGCCGTCCATCATTGTTCGTACCGGACCGTGTTCCAGAAGAAGCTGATCGACCAGCCGCTGATGGCGAATGTGCTGGCCGATCTCGCGCTCGAAACGGAAGCGGCGACCGCGCTGTCGTTCCGCGTGGCGCGTTCGTTCGACCGGGCGCATCAGGACGAGGCAGAGGCGGCTTTCCGGCGGATCATGACGCCGGTCGCCAAATACTGGGTCTGCAAGCGGGCGCCGAACCTCGCTTATGAGGCGATGGAGTGCCTTGGCGGCAATGGCTATGTCGAGGAAGGCATCGCGGGGCGTATCTATCGCGAGATGCCGGTGAACGCGATCTGGGAAGGCTCGGGCAATGTGATGTGTCTCGACGTGCTCAGGGCGCTGGCGCGGGAGCCGCAGGCGCTCGACGTCGTGTTTACGGAGTTCGACGGCGCGCGGGGTGAGAATGCGGCCTATGACGGCGCGCTCGAGGCGCTGAAGGAGGCGTTTGCCGATTTCGGCTCGCTGGAGGCGCGCTCAAGGCAGGTTGTGGAGCAGATGGCGAAGGTGGCGGCCGGGTCGATCCTGCTCAAGCATGCGCCGCATGCGGTGTCGGACGCCTATTGCGCGACGCGGCTGGGGCGCGACTGGGGCGATGTTTACGGGACGCTGCCGGCGGGCGCGGACATCGCGGCGATTGTCGAGCGGGCGCGGGTGGCGTAGTCAGTTCTTTCGTTCCGTTCGGTCTTTCAGTAGCGGTATGCCGAACTGGATGACGATACAGGCCACCGCCGCAAGGAACATGATGACAGTAGCGCCGAAGGCCATCACTATTGCGAGCCCGTGATAGCTCACGCCGAAGTAACCGACGACGAACGCCGTACCATAAATCGCAACGGCAAGAAGCAACAAGGTGCGTGCGATCTTAAGCGCCATCGTGCCCTTCTCCGTCTCCCGATCAGTCGCGCCGCTCGTGGACGCCGGCTTTCGCCGGGGTGACATTGGTTATTTTAGCCGAACCGGGTTTATCCGAGTAGCCACAGCATCAGCGGCATGGTGATCGCGGCGAGGATGGTGGAGCCGGTGATCAGGCTGGCCATCAGCGTCGCGTCGCCGCCGAGCTGGCGGGCGAGGATGTAGGAGGAGGTGGCGCCGGGGACCGCGCCGCAGAGGATGACGACGGCGGCGGGCAATCCCGAGACGCCGAAGACGAAGCACCAGCCCGCCATCAGCACCGGCATGACCAGAAGTTTGAGGCCGCTGGTCAGCGCGACGATCCAGCCGGTTTCGAGGGCGTGTTTCGGTTGCAGGCCGGCACCGATGGCGATGAGGCCGATGGTGAGTGCGGCGGCGCCGAGAATGTCGAAGGTCGAGGCGAGCGGGCCGGGGAGGCCGATGCCGCTGACATTGAGCGCGATGCCGGCGGCGCAGGCGAGGATCAGCGGGTTCTTCGACAAGAGGCGCAGCACGGCGACGAGGCCGGCCGGTTCGTCGCCCGCATAGCGCGTCAGGATCAGCACCGAGAGCACATTGACCGTCGGCACCAGCACTGCGAAGGCGACGGCGGCGAGCGTCACGCCTTCGGGGCCGAAGAGCGAGCCGATGGCGGCGAGCGCCACAAAGCCGTTCCAGCGCGCGGCGCCCTGGAAGACCGACGAGAATTGCGGGCCGGAAAGCGGCAGCGCCTGCTTCATCAGCATCAGGATCGCCACCATCGAGAACAGGCCGGCGCCGAGCGCGGAGGCCATCGGGCCGATGTCGTGGTCGGCGAGGTCTGCGGTTGCCAGTGTGTGCAGCAGCAGGGCGGGGAAGAAGACGTAGTAGGTCAGGCGGTCGAGCGGCGCCCAGAGGCCCTCACCCGGAAAATCCATCCGCTTGATGACGAAACCGAGTGCGATGACCAGGAAGACCGGGATGAGGGAATTCAGGATGGGGAGCATGCGTTTCTTCTTGTTGGTGTGCTCAGAGGCGGCGCAGGCGGTCGAGGGCGCCTTGCAGAATGTACGCCGCGGCCATCTTGTCGACCAGTTCGGCACGGCGGGCGCGGCTGGCGTCGGCGTCGAGCAGCGTGCGGGTGACGGCCATGGTCGACATGCGCTCGTCCCAGAAGGCGATGGGCAGGCCGGTCAGCTTTTCGAGATTGCGGATGAAGGCGCGGGTCGACTGGACGCGCGGTCCTTCCGAGCCGTCCATGTTGAGCGGAAGGCCGACCACCAGACCGCCGGCGTCGTGTTCGGCGGCCAGCGCCAGCAGGCGGGCGGCATCGGCGGCGAACTTCGTCCGCTTGATGGTTTCGAGGGGGCTGGCGATCGACAACGAGACGTCGGAGAGGGCGAGGCCGATGGTTTTGGTGCCGAGATCGACCCCGATCAGGCGCTGGCCGCGCTTCAGCAACGGCTTCAGCTCGTCCAGTGACTTCAGATTGCCGCTCAAGTGGCTGTCATCCTTAAAAAAATTCGTCCGGGCGGACAATAGTGGGGCAGCGGGGGCCACGCAATCCACCCATCTCATATAAAGAGAGCGGGCGGCGTTGCGGCGCGGGGCTGCGGCTTGTTATGTTCCCCCGCGATTCAGCGGGCAAAGGGCCACTCGGCCCTGCGACCCCGCTTTCACAACCAGGACAAGGCAGGCCCATGTCGGTCGATCAGAAAACGGTCCGGCACATCGCCCGGCTTGCGCGGATTGCCGTGCGGGACGATGAGCTGGAGGCGCTCGAAAAGGAACTCAACGGCATTCTCGACTGGGTCGAGCAACTGGCCGAGGTCAATGTCGAGGGCGTCGAGCCGATGACCAGTGCGGTCGAGACCGCGATGAAGATGCGCGATGATGTGGCGGCGGTCCAGAACCTCCAGAAGGAAGTGACGCGCAACGCGCCAGGCGCCGAGGACGGCTTCTATGTGGTGCCGAAGGTGGTGGAGTGAGCATGAGCGACCTGACGAAACTGACGCTCGCCGGCGCGCGCGACGCGCTGAAGAAGAAAGATATCACCTCCGCGGAACTGACCGGCGCCTATATCGCCGAGGTCGAGGCCGGTGCGCCGCTCAATGCCTATGTGACGGTGACGGCCGAGAAGGCGATGGAGATGGCGAAGGCTTCCGACGCGAAGCTCGCGAAGGGCGAGGGCGGGTCACTGGAAGGGCTGCCGCTCGGCATCAAGGATCTTTTCTGCACCAAGGACGTGCTGACGACAGCCTCAAGCCACATTCTCGACGGCTTTCATCCGCCGTATGAGTCGACCGTAACCGCCAATCTGTGGCGCGACGGGGCGGTGATGCTTGGCAAGCTCAACAATGACGAGTTCGCCATGGGTTCGTCCAACGAGACCAGCTATTACGGGCCTGTGGTCAATCCCTGGCGGCGCAAGGGCGACGCGACGAAGCTGGTGCCGGGCGGTTCGTCGGGCGGTTCTTCGGCGGCGGTGGCGGCAAAGCTCTGTCTGGCGGCGACGGCGACCGATACGGGCGGTTCGATCCGCCAGCCGGCCGCCTTCACCGGCACGGTCGGCATCAAGCCGACCTATGGGCGCTGCTCGCGCTGGGGGATCGTCGCCTTCGCCTCATCGCTCGACCAGGCCGGACCGATCGCGCGGGATGTGCGCGACGCGGCGATCATGCTGCGCTCGATGGCGGGGCATGACGAGAAGGACACGACCAGCGTCGACCGGCCGGTGCCGGACTATGAGGCGGCGCTCGGGCAGGGCGTCAAGGGACTCAAGGTCGGCATTCCGAAAGAGTACCGGGTCGACGGGATGCCGGCCGAGATCGACGCGCTGTGGTCGCAGGGTATCGAATGGCTGAAGGTGGCGGGCGCCGAGATCAAGGAGGTCAGCCTGCCATATACGAAGTACGCGCTGCCGACCTATTATATCGTTGCGCCGGCGGAATGTTCATCCAATCTGGCGCGCTATGACGGCGTGCGCTACGGGCTCCGGGTCGAAGGCCGCGACATCACCGAGATGTACGAGAAGACGCGAGCGGCCGGTTTCGGCGCCGAAGTGCGGCGCCGGGTGCTGATGGGCACCTATGTGCTGTCGGCCGGCTATTACGATGCCTATTACCTCAAGGCGCAAAAGGTGCGGACGCTGATCGCGCGGGACTTCGCCACGGCCTTTGCCGATGTCGACGTGCTGCTGACGCCAACGGCGCCATCGGCCGCCTTCGGTATCGGCGAGAAGACCGACGATCCATTGTCGATGTATCTCAACGACGTCTTCACGGTGACGGTCAACCTGGCCGGGTTGCCGGGGATTTCGGTGCCGGCGGGCCTCTCGGCCGAGGGGCTGCCGCTCGGGCTGCAGCTGATCGGACGGACATTCGACGAGGAGACCCTGCTGCGCGCGGCCAATGCCGTCGAGCAGGCGGCCGATTTCAAGGCGGCGCCGGAAGCGTGGTGGAAAGCATGATGAGCGATTTCGAAAGCACGATGCGCAAGCGGGAAGCCCGGCCGGAAGACCTGATCCGCGGAGCCACCGGCGACTGGGAGATCATTCTCGGCCTCGAGGTGCATGCCCAGGTGACCTCGCAGGCCAAGCTCTTTTCGGCGTCCTCGACCCGGTTCGGCGCCGAGCAGAACACGCAGGTCAGCTTCGTCGATGCGGCGATGCCGGGCATGCTGCCGGTCATCAACCGTTATTGCGTCGAGCAGGCCGTGCGCACCGGTCTTGGTCTCAAGGCGCAGATCAATCTGCGCTCGGTCTTCGACCGCAAGAACTATTTCTATCCGGACCTGCCGCAGGGCTACCAGATTTCGCAGTTCAAGCATCCGATCGTTGGCGAGGGCGAAGTCGTGCTCGACATGGCGGATGGGCGGACCGTGCATGTCGGCATCGAGCGGCTGCATCTCGAACAGGATGCCGGCAAGAGCCTGCACGATCAGCACCCCGCCATGAGTTTCGTCGACCTCAACCGGTCGGGCGTGGCGCTGATGGAGATCGTTTCGAAGCCGGACATGCGCTCGGCGGAGGAGGCGCGGGCCTATGTAACCAAGCTGCGGACGATCCTGCGCTATCTCGGCACCTGCGACGGCAACATGGAGGAGGGTTCGCTCCGCGCCGACGTTAACGTTTCGGTGCGCAAGGTGGGCGCGCCGCTGGGTACGCGCTGCGAGATCAAGAATGTCAATTCGATCCGCTTCATCGGCCAGGCGATCGAGCATGAGGCGCGGCGGCAGATTGAAATTCTCGAAGACGGCGGGAAGATCGATCAGGAGACGCGGCTTTTCGACCCGAAAACCGGCGAGACACGCTCGATGCGTTCCAAGGAAGAGGCGCATGACTACCGCTACTTCCCCGATCCCGATCTTCTGCCGCTGGTGCTGAAACAGGCGGATGTCGACGCGGTCCGGGCTGCCCTGCCGGAACTTCCGGACGAGAAGAAGGCGCGCCTGATCTCGGACTATGGATTGTCGCCCTATGACGCGACCGTGCTGGTGGGCGAGTCCGCCCGTGCCGACTTCTTCGAGGCGGTGGCGAATGGACGGGATGCGAAGCTGGCAGCCAACTGGGTGACCGGCGATTTCTTCGCCGCGCTGAACCGGGAAGGGCATTCGATCGAGCAGTCTCCGGTGAGTGCAAGACAGCTCGGCGAGCTGCTCGATCTGATCTCGGACGGCACCATCTCCGGGCGAATCGCCAAGCAGATTTTTGATTCGATGTACAAAACGGGCCGTGACCCCTCCCAAATCGTCGAGGAAGAAGGCCTAAGGCAAGTCACGGATTTAGGGGCGATCGAGGCCGCTGTCGACGCCGTCATCGCGGCAAACCCCGATAAAGTCGAGCAAACAAAAGTCAAGCCTCAACTTGCGGGCTGGTTTGTCGGACAAGTGATGAAATCCACGTCTGGCAAGGCAAATCCGCAAGTCGTCAACGAAATCCTCGCCCGAAAACTCGGCCTATCATCCGAAGGCTGACGAAAATTTCTGGCCTCCAGGTGAACCGTTTGTAAACCACTCTCGACCGAGAGTGGGACGGGGACGCTTGCACAAAACCTTTGCAATGTGTTGCCGAGCGCTTTGTCCGCGCTCATATTATTTGTGTGCGCCTGAGGGGTACGAGGGCGCTCGCAGTGTGTGCGTTGCGAATACACAGATTGTCGCCAACGATAACGGCACATCAGGAGCTAGAGAAATATGGCTACCAAGACAAAAGCTAAGCCGAAAGCGGCGGCCAAAAAGGCCCCCGCCAAGAAGGCCGCGGCCAAGAAGCCCGCTGCCAAGAAGAAGACAGTGAAGAAGCTCGCGGCGAAGACGACCGCGGCGAAGAAGGCCCCCGCCAAGAAGAAGGCGCCGGCCAAGAAGAAGGCCCCGGCCAAGAAGAAGGCCGTGAAGAAGGCGGTTGCGAAGAAGACGGTTGCCAAGAAGGCTCCCGCGAAGCGCAAGCCCGCCGCCAAGAAGAAGCCGGCCGCGAAGCGCAAGCCCGCTGCCAAGAAGACGGCGGCGAAGAAGGCTCCTGCGAAGCGGAAGCCTGCCGCCAAGAAGAAGCCGGCCGCGAAGCGCAAGCCCGCTGCCAAGAAGACGGCGGCGAAGAAGGCTCCCGCGAAGCGGAAGCCTGCCGCCAAGAAGAAGCCGGCTGCAAAGCGGAAACCCGCTGCGAAGCGGAAGCCTGCAGCACGCAAGAAGGCCGCTTAAGGCCCAATGAGCGATACTCGCCGGCCAAAACCCGCGAAGGCGGCGGCGAAGCGTTCTTCAGCCAGGTGGAGTCCCGCGTTTATGCGGGGCGAAGCCAAGTCGATCGATTGCCACGACCGGCCGGGATTTGGTGGCCGGAAGGTTTCGATCATGCTGGGGAGGTGCAAGCTGCCTTACGCGGTCCGGCCGGTGAATATCGGTATTGGTGACCCGTTCAAGCGATCCGAGTTGAAGATCGCAGCGAACAACCGGATGCCAGCCATCGTGGATCCTGACGGTCCCGGGGGGAAGCCGATTTCGAATTTCGAGTCGGGGGTATCCTTGAATATCTCGGCGGCAGGGCGAAAGAATTCCGTTTTGCCAGTGTGCCATCGAGGATTGAGGCCGACCAATGGCTGTTCTGGCAGATGGCTGGGCTTGGTCCGATTGCGGGCCAAGCCCATCATTTTGTCCGGCGTACCATCGGCGATATGAACAAGGAAACCGGCCAGGGGAAGGCCCCTGTTCGGGCAACGCGCACAATGGGTTAGCGGGTCGAGCTTAAAGGCCGGTTCGTTTATGCTATGCTGGCAGCGCCCTCGGAGATGGGGGCGCTGTTCGCATTCGGGGGACGCCATAATGCGCATTTTTCAGGTCATGTTGATCGCCGTTGCGACCGTAACGTTGCCACTGGCGGCAAAGGCGGACATGACGACTGGCACCGGCAGCATGATCAAGAAGGATGCCTATGGCACCGAAAACCTCTGGGGACGGGTGCTGACCGTCCCGCGGGACGGCACCGTGGTTCGGGTCATGTACGGCACTTACGGATTCTCGATCCGGGATGCGGAGGGACGAACCGTCGGAGACTTTCTTCTGCCGGAAATGGCGGTCGGGACCCGGCTCGCTGCGGGTGAATATCGTGTCGTGCCCTATGTCTGCGAGAAGCATCGGCATCATCACGTCGAAGTGACGGTCGCTTACTGATCCCCACTCGACGGCGCCGTCGTGCTGCCGCCATAGTCGCGCCACTCATCAGTTTCAACACGAATGGTGCCTCGTGATCGATCTCTATACATGGACGACGCCCAATGGGCGCAAGGTCTCCATCATGCTGGAAGAGGCCGGGCTTCCCTATGTGGTGCATCCCGTCAATATCGGCGAGAACGAACAGTTCGCGTCAGCATTTCTGAAGATCAGCCCCAACAACCGCATTCCGGCGATCGTTGACCGCGATGCCGATGACGGCCCGCTTCCGGTTTTCGAGTCTGGCGCTATCCTGATCTATCTTGCCGAGAAGACCGGCAAGTTTTTCGCGGCAAAGGGCGCGCAGCGGGCCAAGACGCTCGAATGGATGATGTGGCAGATGAGCGGTGTCGGTCCGATGTTCGGGCAGCTCAACCATTTCGCCAATGCGGCGCCCGACAGGATTTCCTATGCCATTGAACGTTATGCAAGCGAGGCAGCACGGCTGATTGCCGTTCTCGACAAGCGGCTCGGCGAAGCACAGTTCCTTGGTGGGGACTACTCGATTGCCGACATGATTACCTATCCGTGGATCTTACCGGCGCTTGACCCGATTGCCGGAATGAAGCCCGAGATCGCCGGTGAGGCGGCCAATGTACGGCGCTGGCTGGCGGAGGTCGGTGCGCGGCCGGCTGTGCGGCGCGGCATGGCCGTTCCGACACTGTAATTGAGGCAAATTGCGGCGTTCTGGTGAGCCGGACGTTAACCGATTTTTCAGAGCGGCCATGGAAAGTGTTTCCATGGGCAAGGGGGTTTCCTTGCTTCTTCGATGAACGGCAGGCGCAAATGGGCAATGGGCCGGGGGCGCGCCGTTCCTTTGAGGAGGAACCGACATGGCGCGTATGCAACTCGACGAGATCGAGAGGGGCGAACTTGCCAGCGAGGGTGGCAAGTGCGATGCGCTTTACAATCTCGGGCTGATGTATTCGACAGGCCGGGGCGTCGATGTCGATCTCGTGACCGCGCACAAGTGGTTCAATCTGGCGGCGATGAAGGGAAGCGAGGCGGCGCGCATGTGTCGGGCAGAACTGACCGTCGAGATGACACCGGCGGAGATCGCCGAGGCACAGCGCCAGGCGCGCGAGTGGCTCGCCAACCAATAAGATACTGAATTTATTTGTTTTTCTGGATCCGCCCAAAGACGGTGACAGCCCGGCATCGGACGCTTATGTTCCGGCTTTCCGCCAGCAACCGCGCGACAGGAGAGACCGGGTTTCATGACCGACAACTCTGCGAACAATGGCCCGACCGCGGACAAGGACGCGGTCGAAGACCTTATACAGATTCTTGATCTCGAGCAGATCGAGGTGAATCTGTTTCGTGGTCACAGCCCGGACGTCAGCTGGCAGCGCGTCTTTGGCGGGCAAGTGATTGGCCAAGCGCTTGTGGCTGCCTACCGGACCGTGGAGGAGCGGATATGCCATTCGCTTCACGCCTATTTCATCCGGCCGGGCGACCCGAAAATTCCAATCCTCTATGAGGTGGACCGTTCGCGTGATGGCAAGAGCTTCACGACGCGGCGGGTGGTGGCGATCCAGCACGGCAAGCAGATTTTCAATCTCGCGGCTTCGTTTCAGGTGCCGGAGACCGGCTTCGAGCATCAGGCGAGCATGCCCGATGTTCCGGCGCCGGAGGACCTGCCGAACGAACGTGAATTGCGGAAAGCCATTCAGGATCGGCTGCCGCCCGATATCGCCAGGCATTTCGCGCGCCCGCGGCCGATCGAGATCCGGCCGGTCAATCCACAGGACTATATCGACCCGCTACCGATGGAGCCGGCGCAGCATGTCTGGTTCCGTGCCCGGAAGGAGGTCGAGGACAGCCCCGCCTTGCATCAGTGCATTACTGCCTATGCCTCCGACATGACGCTGCTCGATACCTGCATACGGCCGCATGGGGTCAGCTGGCTGTCGGGCAAGCTGCAGACGGCCAGCCTCGACCATGCGATGTGGTTTCATGCCCCGTTCCGCAGCGATGATTGGCTGCTCTATACGCAGGATAGCCCCTCGGCTTCGGGCGCGCGGGGGTTCAACCGGGGCAGCATCTATACCCGGTCGGGGCAGCTTGTCGCCTCGGTCGCCCAGGAGGGGCTGATCCGCTATCACGGCAAACCGAGAGGTTGAGGGGGCGGAGGGCCGTTGTCCGGACATGACGCTTGAAGCGAGCCGCAATCTTGGGCATACACGGGGTGCCGGAGAGGTGGCCGAGTGGCTGAAGGCGGCGGTTTGCTAAACCGTTGTACAGTGTAAAGCTGTACCGTGGGTTCGAATCCCATCCTCTCCGCCACTTGCCCTCGCGAAAGCGTTCTCCTGATCCGGCTGCGGCCGGATTTTTCCGTTGTTTTCGAGGGTTATGCGGCAGGGGCTGTTAACCGGCCCACGCCCCAAAACGCGCGCACGCGTTCTCTCCGGGCCGATATTCTCCGGACCTGTTAACCGCCCTCATTCCGGTGAACAGCCCTAAGGCATTGTTTTTGAGTTACTTTGTGACCTCACTCTTGCCGAGGATTTCGCAACTCCATCTGGATGCCGGATGGAACGGAGATCGAACATTTTGCGCGGAGCCCTGATTCAACAAAGCCGGAACGCAGGCTTAGCGAGCATCCTCACCGCAAGGCTGATCGAAAAGATCGCGTCGTGGCGCAGTAGGTCGTCCGCCGATCTGCTCTCATCGATGCTGCGACGATCAAGATTGCTGCCATCATCTACATGCCGGAAATGCGACAGCGGGTTTCGCAGCGCCATCATGCGGCGGAGGTCGGTGACGTCTTCATCAGAAATTACCTCGCGCTCTCGGCAGCGGCGGAGGGTGTCGGCGAACTGGATGCGATCCGGAATGTCATCAACCAGAAGCCCGGCGTGAAGATATGCCGCCAGCAGATGCTCCACGAGCCCCTGACACAGCAGGATCGTCGCCACATAGTTGCCGTGCACGAACGACGAACGCGCTTCGACCCAAGCGTGACAGGCCGCATGGCCGCCGAAAATCATCGTCCCGGATCGACCCATCTGGCCGCCCAGATCTGTCAGCATCCGGAAACGGCCGACCTTCCCTGGCAGGTCGTCATGAAGGTCGGCCAGCAGATGACGGACGAAGTCCAGATCCGAAAGGTCCGATAGCAGATCGGGCTGATCGTCCCGGCTCACAGTCACGCGGCCTTCGCCCCACCGTCGAAGATCTCGTGCAGCATGGCCGGAATCAGGGCCTCCACATCCTGCGCGGTGTTGGCGCGGATGGTGCGGGCTTCGTGCGCCTTCGTCTGAAGGCGGTCGAACCAGTGCTGTCGACCGATTGGTGGGACCGGCACTTGCAGGCTTTCAAGCTTCTTCAATCCGAGCGTCCGGTTCCGTCCCGCTCCGCCAGGAGATGCTTCACCCAGCTTCTGCAATCCCTCGGGCGTCGAGAAATAGAAGCGCAGGAACTCGACGGTTGCGGTTTCCGGCGCTGGAATGCAGGTCAGGAAACGATGTGAGCCGACCCGGCCATCGTCTTCTGGTTGAGCGACGGCGACAGCGCCTTCCCAAGCAAAGACGATGTTGAACACGAGGTCGCCCGCGCAGATGCGGAACAGCTTCTTGTTGCCGACCTCAACGCCGGGCAGTTCGGGTTTGTGGAACGTGCCCCGACCGAATGACCGGACGCCGAGTTCCGGATAGGCAGCGTCGAGATCGATCTCGACCGGTCTTCGCACCAGCGGCGCGACCTCGGCCATGGGGCGCAGGGGGGCGCCGTCGATGGCGCGCTGGAAGGCTTTCAGCAGCAGTGCCTGCGTTTCGCGCTCGGCCGCCTCGATGGCGTTGCGGCGGTCGTCCACCAGCGCCGCGACCCGGTCGAGTCTTTTGACGATGCGGCGCTGCTCGGCGAGGGACGGAAGGTCGATCCGGTAACTCAGGACCTGATCGGGGTGCACTCTCTCGCGACGGGCACCGATGCCCTTGCTACCGACGGCAATCTCGCGCCAAACGCTAGGCTGGCGAAACAACCATTGGAGGTATCTATGGTCCGCACGGTCGGGGTCGATGTCGAACGCCGGGAACTCGTTGGAGGTGAAGTATCCGTCCAGCTCGGGCGGAACGACCGTGTATGCTCCCTCGAATGCTTTGAGCCTACTGTACACGAGCTGGCCTTTCTTCACCTTGTACAGGGTCGTTGCGCTGATCTCTGAGCCACGCACCGGCGGCCGAGCAATTGGCCCGCGAGCGAAACCGTAGACGCCGAGGATCGGGTAAGCGGCATCGGGCTCCACTGGGCAAGGATCGACGGCAAGCTCGAGAATTTCGGACAACGGAACGGTCGATGTAGCCATCACACCCGCTCCGCCAGCACGGCCTTGATCTCGTCCATGATCCCGATGATCCGCTGTTCCTGTGCGATGATCGCGTCCACGATCTCGGCCGGCGCGCGATGATCGGCGATCGCGCCGGAATGCGGGTTCTTGATGTCCAGGTTGCAGGCGACAACGCGGTCCTGAGCGTCGCGCTGGATCAGGTCAGCGGCGGAGACCTTCCAGGCGCGCTCGTTCGGCTCGCGCTTCTTCCACCAGGCAAGGCAGTCCGCAAATTCCTCATAGGCCATGGGCGCGGTTTTCGAGTACTTCTTGCGGCCCTCCGGCAGCGGCATTTCGTAGTACCAGATGTCCTTCGTCGGTCCGGTCGTGTCGAAAAAGATCAGGTTTGCCGGGATGTCCGTGTAGGGCGCGAACACCCCTTCACGCAGCCGGACCACCGTGTGCAGGTTGAACTTCTCGAGCAGGTCCGCCTTGATCCGCGCCGAGATGCCATCGCCGAACAGCGTGCCGTGCGGAACGACGACGGCGGCCCGCCCGCGCCCGGCGCGCTTCAGCCTCCGCATGATCAGTTGCAGGAACAGCAGCGCCGTTTCGGCCGTGCGCCGGTCCTCGGGGAAGTTGTTGAGGATGCCTGCCTCCTCCTCGCCGCCGAATGGCGGATTGGTCAGGATGACATTGACCCGCTGATCCTCGCCGATCTCGGCCAGGCGGAAGCGAAGGGCATTGCCCGGGTCGATGCGCGGGGCATGCAGGCCGTGCAGCAGGAGGTTGAGCTGGGACAGCAGGAACGGCAGCGACTTGGCCTCGCCGCCGAAGAAGCTGTCTTCTTGGAGGATGCGTCGCTTCTCGACTGTATCGGCCTCGCGCTCAAGATGGAGGAACGCCTCGGTCAGGAATCCCCCGGTGCCGCATGCCGGGTCGAGGATGGTTTCGCCCAGCTTGGGGTCGGTCACCTCGACCATGAACCGCACGACCGGCCGGGGCGTGTAGAACTCGCCCGAGTCCCCTGCAGCGTCGCGCATCTCGCGCAGCAGCGTCTCGTACAGGCGGCCGAGTGTGTGAACTTCTTCCGAAGAATCGAAATGGATGCCGTCGATCAGGTTGACCACGTCGCGCAGCAGGTAGCCGCTCTCCATCCGGTTGGCGAAGCCCTGGAAGACGGTTGCGATCACGTCGCGCCGCTCGCGCCGCCCATTGTCGCCGCGCAAGCCTCGGAGATAGGTGAAGAGCCCCGGGCCGCGTGTGCCGTCCGGGCGCTCGGTCATTTCGGAAACGAGGAACGACAGGAGGTCGGGACCGGTGATGCCATCGGCATCCGCCGCCCAATCGCGCCAGCGATAAGGGGCCTCGATGATCGAGCGATAATCCTTGCCAGCAAGTTCTGCGCGTCCCTCCTCGATCCGCTCCATGTCGTCGAGGAACTTCAGGAACATGATCCAGGTGAGCATCGGCAACCGATCAAGGTCGCCGTTCAGCCCCTTGTCCTTCCGCATGATCTTGCGGGCGGACTTGATGATGCTGTCGAGACGCTGGGCAGTGGTCAGTTGCTTCGGCGCAGCCTTCTTTCGGGCGGTTGTAGCCAAGATAGAGCTCCTTCAATTCAAGCGGTGTAGAGCAGACGCTGCAGCTCGGTGACGGCGCTGCGCAGCTCCTTGCCCCCGCCGAAGCGGGCGGCGATTTCTATGACGTTGCCCCACTCGTTGAACGGGGGCACTTCAAGGATGTCGGGCAGCTTGAACTGGGCACTGCCATGTTCGGCATACTTTTCAAGCACGGCATCCAGAACTTCGCGGGCATCCGGCCCGAAGCGGTCCAGAAACTCGTCCTGCTCCCTCACCAGACGGTCAGCGCGCTCGCGCCGGGTGCGCAGCGGCGCGTTATAGGCGAGATGGCAAAGGAGATCGAACGGGTCGGCCTCCGGCTTTCCGACTGCATCAGCCAGGGAATCGAGGTCGATGCCCTTTTCCTCGAGCCGCTCGACGATTTCCGCCCGGCGTTCGGGATCGAGCCAGTCCGTGCGCAGTTCCGACGCATTGGGGTAGAGTGTGCGGACCTTGTCGCCAGTGTAATCGGTGAGCTGGCGGCAGGCGAGTTGCCGGCCGTCAGAATCGAGTTCGTACACGAGGTGCCGGACGATCGCGACCTCGCCGCCGTCGACATAGAACTTGCGGGGCCCGTTCTCGCCCTCGTCCCCCAGCTCGACCGGTCCATCCGGGATATCGGGCCCTTCAGGAAAATCGTCCGGATCCGGCGCCACTTCTTCGATCTCGCGCTCTTCCACGATGTCGCCGTCCGCATTGATCACCGCTTCGTCCTCGCGGACGGGATCGCCGTCAAAGGCGGGATCGGCGAACATGCGCGTCGCGGTTCCGGTGTAGTCGATGATGTTGAAGGCGAGCTTGCCGTAGTCGGGCCGGAGACGGGTGCCCCGTCCGATGATCTGCTTGAACTCCGGCATGGAGCCGACGACCCGCGCGAGCACCACGTTCTTGCAGGTCGGGGCGTCCACGCCGGTCGTGAGAAGCTGCGACGTGGTGAGGATGACCGGCGTCTGGGTCTCGACATCCTGAAACTTCGCCCTGTGCGCGCTTCCCACATCGCCTTCGTCGGACGTCACACGGCAAACGTAGTCGGGATGGTCCTTCACGAGATCGGTGTTCAGGGCGGCGAGCGCCTGCCGCATTTCGAGCGCGTGTTCCTGGTCGACGCAGAAGACGATGGTCTTCGCGAAGCGGTCGGTCTCGGCCATGAAGCCCGCGAGATGTTTCGCAATAGCCTGAGTTCGAGCCCGCAGCGCCACGACCCGCTCGAAGTCCCGCGTCGAGTATTCGGCGTCGGGGATCTCGCGACCATAGCGATCAAGTTCACCCCGCGTTGGTCGCCAGCCGGCAGCGTCGTAGTCCGATATGACGCGATGGACGCGATACGGGGCCAGGAAGCCGTCAGCGATCCCCTGCGCCAAGCTGTATTCATAAAGCGGATCGCCGAAATAGTTGTAGGTGTCGACGTTATCCTCTCGCCGCGGCGTCGCTGTCATTCCGATCTGGGTCGCAGGCTCGAACCACTCGAGGATTTCTCGCCAGTTGCTGTCGTCGCGCGCACTGCCGCGATGGCATTCGTCAATGATGATTAGATCGAAGAAGTCGCGCGCATACTCTCGGTAGAGGCCGGGACGGTTCTCGTCACGCGCGATGGACTGGTAGATCGCGAAATACATGTCGCGGCTCTTGACCGCCACGCCGCCAGCTATCTTGTGGCGGGCGTCGCCAAACGGGCTGAAGTCTTTTGCCATCGGATCGTCGACTAGGACGTTGCGATCAGCGAGAAACAGGATCTTCGGGTTTCGGTTGACCCCTTTGGAATTCCAGCGTGCTGACCATAGCTTCCAGCAGATCTGGAAGGCGACGGCAGTCTTGCCCGCTCCGGTGCACAGTGTGAGAAGGGCCCGCTTCCTGCCCTGAAGGGCCACTTGGACCGCGCGGTTCACCGCGATTTCCTGATAGTAGCGAAGGGGTTTGGCTCGGTCTGGAAAGGTGGGCGTCAGCAGCCGATCGGCCACTTGGTCGTCGACAATGCCCTCGGCGCGGCGGAGCCGAGCCCAAAGGTCATCAGGCGCCGGGAAATCCGAAATCGTTCGCTCGATGCCGGTCGTGTAGTCGAACTCGACAATCTCGATCCCGTTGGTCGAATACGCGAACCGAAGTCCAAGGATTTCTGCATATTCCTTGGCTTGTTGGAGGCCCTCCGCGGCGTGCCGGTAGCGGGATTTGGCCTCAACGACGGCGATCGGGAAATCCGGATTATAGCGGAGAAGATAGTCTGAGCGCTTCTGCTTGCCACGGCGAGCTTTGCCGCCGACAAATACAACTCGGCCGTCAGTAAAAGTTCTCTGCTCGTTTATCGCGTGCGGGCGATCATCCCAGCCTGCTTCCTGCAGCTTCGGGACGACGAACTTCCTGCAGGTGTCGGCTTCGTTCATGCGCAATCTACTTCGCCCGGTTTCGACATGCCATCGCGCAGCAAACGGCTTGTCAAAGAACTCGGCTCAGATCAACGCGCAATTCTTTGGTTTGGCAGCTCTTTCGCCTGACAACGGCTCGGAGAAGCTACAGTGGGGCCGACTGATGCCGCAAGCCTTATTCCGTCCCTGGCAGCAAGGACTCGCGCTGCCTCGACCATTCATCGGGGATCTGCACTCGCAGCGACTGAAGCGTTAGGCCCGGGGGATGCCGTGCGTCGAGTATCGCCTCGACGAGATCGGGCGCAAGCTGCGTCAGCCGAAGCACACGCGTGAGGTAGGAGACAGCGATGCCTTCCTGTGCGGCCAGGTCGGCTACCGTGGCAAAGTCACCGTTGTCGAGCATCCTCTTCCAGCGGAACGCGCGCGCAAGCGCCTTGATGAGCGTATCGTCCGGCCTCCCGCGCGCTTGGGCACCTGATGGCCGCTGCATCTCTTTCCGCCCGCCGCGCTTCACGATGCGGAATGGCACGTGGATTGTAACCGTCTCGGGGACCGCCGTCGCGCGGGTCATGCCGCTGCTCCGATGCTGCCAGACAGCATCTCGCGCGCGAGCCCTCCGAGGCCGTCCATCCGGAGCCGGAAGTTGAGCCCGTTCGTGCCGATATCGACGCGCTCGACCAGCAGCGTGACAATGCGCGCCTGCTCGGCGGGGAAGAGTTCGTCCCACAGCGGGTCGAGCTGCTGCAACGCCGCGCGGGCGTCGGCCTCGGAGATGTCGTCGGCGTGGGCACGCGCCGCCTTCCAAGTCCCCGCAACAATCTCTGGCTGCCGGAACACGGCACGGAGTTGGTCGATGGCCGCTGCCTCGATCTCCCCTGCTGGCACGCGGCCCACGGGGCATGACCCGGCACCATGCTTCAGCACTGTCTGGCTGACGTAGTAGCGGTAGAGCCTGTCGCCCTTGCGCGTATGGGTCGGCGAGAACGCGGCGCCATCGGGACCGAAGAGCAGTCCCTTCAGCAGCGCGGGCGTGTCGGCGCGAGTCCGGGCGGCGCGCTTGCGGGGGCTTTCCTGCAAGATTGCATGGACGCGGTCCCACGTCTCGCGGTCGATGATGGCGTCGTGCTCGCCGGGATAGCTCTCGCCCTTGTGGACCGCCTCACCGATGTAGGCGCGATTGCTGAGCATCCGATAGATGTATTTCTTGTCGATACTGTTCCCGCGCGGGGTTCGGATGCCGCGTGCGCCGACCTCTCGCGCCAGCTCCGTGCAGGACCCGATCTCGAGGAAGCGGTCGAAGATCCAGCGCACATGCGCGGTGGCGTCTTCGTCGACCACCAGCTTCCGGTTCTCGACGCGGTAGCCGTAGGGCGGCACCCCGCCCATCCACATGCCCTTCTTCCGGCTGGCGGCGACCTTGTCGCGGATCCGCTCGGCCGTCACCTCGCGCTCGAACTGGGCGAAGGACAGCAGGATGTTCAGCGTCAGCCTGCCCATCGACGTGGTGGTGTTGAACGACTGCGTGACCGAGACGAACGTCACGCCGTTGCGGTCGAAGACCTCGACCAGCTTGGCGAAATCCGCCAGCGACCGGCTGAGGCGGTCGATCTTGTAGACCACCACCACGTCCACCAGCCCGTCCTCGATGTCCTCCAAGAGGCGCTTCAGGCCGGGTCGTTCCAGCGTGCCGCCGGAGATGCCGCCATCGTCATACTGATCGCGGACCAGCACCCAGCCCTCGGACCGCTGGCTGGCGATGTACGCCTCGCAGGCCTCCCGCTGGGCGTGGAGCGAGTTAAACTCCTGCTCCAGCCCTTCCTCGGAGGATTTCCGGGTGTACACCGCGCATCGCAGCTTGCGGACGATCTTCGATTTCTCGGGCGGATTCGTCATGTCCGCCCCCTGTGGTTCTTGAGGCCGAAGAACACCCAGCCGTTCCAGCGCGTGCCGGTGATGGCGCGGGCGATGGCGGACAGCGACTTGTAGGGCCGGCCCTGCCATTCGAATCCGTCGGCGGTGACGGTGACGATCTGCTCGACGCCCTGCCATTCACGTAGGAGGCGCGTGCCGGTGATCGGGCGGTCGCGATCGGCGCGGATACTCCGCTTCGCCCGGTCGCCGCCGTCAAGTTCCTCGCCCAGCCGCTCAAGGCGCCGGATCGTCTCCGGCTTCAGCCCGCCATAGGCCAGTTCCTGGATGCGATAGGCGATACGGCTTTCAAGGTAGCGGCGGTTGAACGGCGGCGGCTCACTGTCGAATAGGTCGCGCCACTGTTTCTTCAAGTCGGGCGTCGGCGTGGTCTTGAGCGCGGCCAGGCGCGCGGGGATGGGATCGGGCTTGTTCATGCATTTCTCCGGCGAGTTGGAGTTGCATGACGGCATTGGTCGGGCGGATAGTGTAGGCAACGTTCTCCAGTATCGTCAGATACTTCGTTCCCCTCGTGCATCCGCAGCCGAACCAGCCCGAGCGCCAGCAGGCCGCACAGCTCAGTGCGGCGCTCTGCCGGCGTCATCTGGTCGGGCGGGAGCGGATTGGGGCGTTTCATGTCTCGTGGCCGTGATCGGTGTTTTCCTTACCGATCAAAAGCCACCACACCGTCCGTGATGGGACATCTCACCCGACAGGATTCACGGCTGCGAACAGGTAGAGAACGTCAGGACTTGCCGATCACCGATTTGTCCGCGACAATCGCGAGTTGAATCAGTCGAAAGCAGTAGTTCATTGAGGTAAGTTCATGGCGCGCAAAGCAACTCCGATCGGCCCCCGTGTCCTGGAGCAGATCGAGGATGCGCGCGTGGATCTTGCCTCAGCGGACGTCTTTGTTCGGCGAGAAGGCCATGCTGCCCTCGGTCTCCGGAGAGGACGTCGCAGTATCAAGCTCCGAGCACGGCGCCTCGATCGCCATCAATAGCGCAAGTCAGAATTCTCGGAGACTTCGATGGTACGCGTCCCGGCCAGAACCTGCCCCAATCTTTCTCGACTATTCGACGATGCAGAGCCGGAACTGTTGTCCGGATTCCTTAAGAGCAAGGCTTTCGAGAGGTTGAGCTGGCTCGCCACCTACCAGTTCGACCCCGACAATCCGGACGGTCCGACAGTTGCCAGAAATATGCTGCCGCAGGAAAAGAAGGACCGGCTGGGCCCGCTCGAGGCTGAAGCAGCCCGGATCGTCACAATCGCGAGCGACCGCGGCGAGTACGTCCTCCAAGGTCTCGCCGCTACCACGCTCGAACCCGACCGCGCCAAGGAACTTCGAAACCGGCGTGACAAGCTCGCGCGTAGCCTTTGGGCTTTCGCTAACGAGCATGGCTTGTTTGAAGCGGCGGAGAACAGCCTGCACCTGCGTCTCTACCGGCGCTATGACAAGCACTACCAGACCTTCATGGCTGAGCCTTCGGTCGACGGGGGCCCGGACGCCGGCAGCGCATTGCTCGAAGAGCTTCTGGTCGACCTCAACAAGCGTCTCGATCGCGGCGACGGCTACAGCATCGACAAGTTCGACATCCCCGAGGACGGCGATGAACCGGCGGCGGAGATGTACCTGCTGTTCCATCCCGATCCCCCCACGAGCGTTAGGGAGATCGATGACGATGGCAATCGGTCGAGCATCTATTTCCGCCCGCCCGGAGAAGCGATGATCGTCTACACGCCGTCGACCGGGCGGGTGCATGTCCGCGCCGGCAACCGAAAGCTGAGGCACACAGTCGCCGAACGCTTCATCGAGACCGCTCTCGATCAAACCTATTCCAACCAGCCCGTCGACTTTCAGGCCTATGACATTTCGCAGTTCCTGCAGGGGCTCGATCTTGAACTGCCGGACCTCGACGACGTGGTGATCGACCGCGCGCAGGTGATCCGCGCCGACATAAGCATCGGCAATCTCGCAAACCGACTTTCGCTTTCCACGACGATCGACCAGGACATCTCCGAAATCATCGACAACCAGCCGGGCCTCCGGGGGATTTTCGAGCAGGCGCTCGCAATCCGCTTTGTTGAGCTCGCGGTCCGGTATTTCCGCGCGGGACGGGATGAGGCGCAAACCCTCAACTTCACGCTCACCGACCGCAATACGAGCAGCCTTCTCAGCATCGACGACCCCTTCGAAAGGGTTCTGGGGCATCGGCTGCTTCGACACTGGAAGATCCTCCGTGAGGGTCGCGCGCCGGGCGATGAGGAGAGCATGGCGGTCATGCCCGCTTTGCTCGCCATCTGGGACATCGGGGTCGACAGGGTCACCGGTGCGTGGCTTCAAGCTCGTGGTGTCGACCCTGACCTCCTGATCGACCTTGGCTTTCTCGTGCCTGCGGGCTGGGAGGGCGACGATCTGATCGACGATGAACACGAAGTCGGTCCGGTCGCAGCAGAAGTGGTCGTCCGGGTCGAAAATGGAGATGCTGATGAAGGAGACCATAAGGTGGCCAACCTCAAGGTCACCGAGGGACAGGTGTCGTCTGCGGGCAGTTCGGATCGCTACAGGGTCTATCGGGTGCGCGACGGCTGGGTCGCGCAACACCTGAAGGCGCGTCTCGAACAAGCGCTCGATGCACCCTCCATCGAGAAGCTGACCGATCATCTCCTCTACCTCGGAACGCTCGGTGTCGATGGCGGGGATGTTCCGATCTATCTCGCGCGCAGTCTCGACCGGGAGAAGGTCCGGTCGGCCGTCGATACAGAGCTTCGGGCGCGCAACAACCTCGGTATCGGACTGGTCCTGCAGGCCGGCAACGCTCCCGGGCCGTGTCTGGCAGCCAACGTTCTGGCGCCGCTTGTCGATCAGATCGACACCCAGCAAGCCGAGATCTCGTTGGTCGCAGACAAGCTCCGGTCGGTGTTCCGGCGCCATCGGCTACTGGCCCGCGGCGGCCAGACCGTCGACCTGACGCGCTCGGGAGACAATTTCGCCACCCTCTTCGTTCCGGGAGCGGGCACCATCGACATCAAGGGCGAGAACCGCATCGCGATCATCCAGCGGCTGGTCGATGCCCACAAGAACGGCCCAATGCCAATGGCGACCAGAGATCTTGTCAAGGACATCGCCGAAGACCAGTCCCTGTCGAACATTTTCAAGCGGCCCCTTTGGGACAAGCTGAAGGCCAACTTCCTAAGAAGTCTCGGCCCAAAAGGGCCTTGGGAGATCGCCATCTGACGGCTGGCTCCGATCCGGCTCCGATTGGGCGGTCTGACTAGCTCCGATTCCTCCGGCCAATGGGAGTGCTCCAAATCAGAGGAGCACTTCGATGCCGACTCCCTTCCCCTCGCGCCAGGCAGCCCCGACGAGCTGGTCCGGCGCCGCGAAGACCATACCCACCACCCACAACTCGGAATGGCGCTGCACGCGCTGTGACAAGCTGCTCGGCGTCTGCCGGGACGGCCGCATGCACCTGCGCTTCGCGCGGGGGCACGAGTATCTCGTGGGCTTTCCGGTTCAGGCCACCTGCCGCGGCTGCGGCACGCTGAACAACGCGACCGCACCCGCGCGCTGACGCGCGCATTCACCCAACCCCCTGAAATCGCAGAGACGCGCGACGTCCTGACCTGGCCACGAGAAGGCGCCGGACGCCTGGCCGCAAGGCAGGCGTCCGATGTCCTTCGCGTGGCACGAGATCCGTGATCACCTCATGCATTCTTCTTCCAACCTTCACTTCCAGCGCAGTTTCGACACCATCTGGTGCGCGCAGGCCGCCCTCGCACCGTTCCGGGATCCGGCGGCCCTGCTGGACGGGCTGCACCGCACGCCCGGCGATCCGGCCCGGAAGAACGTGATCCTCTCTGCGCTGGTCGGGGCGGCGCAGGGCGACGGGCCCGCGTCCGACTGCGCCCTGACGTTGCTGTTGCTGGCACTCTGGCCCGGGCTCGACGCCATCCGGCGCCGGTCGATCTGGCGCAGGATCGGCACCGCCGACGAGGTCGCATCCGATGTTCTGGCGCGCACCACCGAGGCTGTCCGCGGCCTCGACCTCGGGCGTGTCAACTGGATCGCGGCCACAGTGCTGCGGAATGTCGAGCGCGACATGATCCGCATGCGCCGGCGCGACCAGACACGCGAACATCTCGCCAGCGGCGCCGATCCCGACGAGGTGGCGGACAGCGGCGACAGCGGGATCGGCGCGGCCGGGTACGCACGGCTGAACGGCGCCGTGCGGAAGCTGCTCGGCGATGACGCCCTGCTGGTGATCCGCGTGGCGATCGAGGGCTTCTCTCAGGCCGAAGTCGCCGTCGAGCTGGGCCTGACCGAGGCCGCTGCCCGCAAGCGGTACCAGCGCGCGATGCGCCGGCTGCACGACGCCCTCGAGGAAATCCCCTGAACCGATGTCCCGATCCGGTCCCACCGGTGGCTTTTCCCATTCGAGCGCCCCGAGCGCCTTCCCTCCAACCGAAAGCAGACACGCATGAACCGCACTGCCGATCTGTCGCTCGAGGATTTCAGGCGTCTTCCGGGGCTCTATCGCCGCTGGGAGCTGACCGAGGTCTGCGAGCCCAACCGCAACTATCAGATCGAGGACGCCGGCGCCCACGCCGACGGGACGCCGCTCTTGGCGATCTACGTCGCCGAGCCCGCGCCCGACGTCCGCGAGGCCGCGTGATGCGCCTCCTCGATAACCTCATCCCACGGAGAACCGCCATGCCGGACCAGCCGGACGAACTCACCCGTCTTCGCAAGGCGAGCTACGCCCTCGAAGACCTCCCCGAAACCATCGCATTCCCGCAGCGCGCCGGTGACGAGCCGCGCGAGCCGCTGCCGGTCGTCGAGGCGACCGTCGACGAGATCGCCTTCGCGATCGTGGAGGCGGAGCGTGAGAGCACGGCCGCCTACCGCCGCGCCGACGCGCTGAAGCGGCTCTACAAGCTCGCCCGCGAGGCGGGGTGCATCGGCGCAGATCGCGCCGCCACGGCGGTGATGAAGAAGGAGGGCCAGTGATGGCCCTTCCCATCATCGGCGCCGATGAGCGGCTCGCGCAGCGCAAGGGCATCAAGGGCGTCATCTTCGGCCGGTCCGGCATCGGCAAGACCAGCCTGCTCTGGACGCTGAACGCCTCGACCACGCTCTTCCTCGACCTCGAGGCTGGGGATCTGGCCGTCGAGGGCCTGGAGATCGACACGCTCCGGCCGCGCACTTGGAAGGAATGCCGCGACTTCGCGGTGTTCATCGGCGGGCCGAACCCGGCGCTGCGCGAAGACCAGCCCTACAGCCAGGCGCATTTCGACGAGGTCTGCGGGCGCTACGGCGATCCCACGGTGATCGGGAAGTACGAGACCGTCTTCATCGACTCGATCACCGTTGCCGGGCGGCTCTGCTTCCAGTGGTGCCGTGGGCAGCCCGAGGCGTTCTCCGAGAAGACCGGCAAGCCCGACATCCGTGGCGCCTACGGTCTGCACGGCCGCGAGATGATCGGCTGGCTGACCCATCTGCAGCACACGCGCGGCAAGCATGTCTGGTTCGTGGGCATCCTCGACGAGCGGCTCGACGACTTCAACCGCAAGGTCTTCCAGCCGCAGATCGACGGCTCGAAGACCGGGCTCGAACTGCCGGGAATTGTGGATCAGGTCATCACCATGGCCGACATCCCGGACCCCGGCGGCCAGCCGCAGCGCGCCTTCGTCTGCCAGACGCTGAACCCCTGGGGCTTTCCGGCCAAGGACCGCTCGGGCCGCCTCGACAGGGTCGAGGCCCCGCATCTCGGCCGGCTGATGGAGAAGATCCAGCGCCCCGCGGCGCCAGTCTCCGAACGCCTGACCTGGCCGCCGGTGACCGCGGCCGATCCCGCCGCCGCGCAGGAGCCCGGCCATGGCTGAGCGCCTCTCGCCATGCTCGGTGTCCCGATCCGGTCGCCGGGGTGGCTTTTCCCTTCTGACGCCGATGCGCGTCCCATCCTCCAACTGAAAGGAGCCGCGCAATGTCCGGACCCTGGAACGACTTCAACTCCGCCCAATCCAACACCAACGTCATCCCGAAGGGCACGCTCGCCAAGGTGCGCTTGACGCTCCGTCCCGGCGGCTTCGATGACTCCTCGCAGGGCTGGACCGGCGGTTGGGCGCGCCGCGCCGCCACCGGGGCCGTCTATCTCGACGCCGAATACACGGTGCTCGAAGGCCCCTATGCCCGGCGCAAGGTCTGGTCGCTGATCGGCCTCTACAGCCCCAAGGGCCCGGACTGGGCCAACATGGGGCGCGGCCTGATCCGCGGCATCCTCAACTCGGCGCGCGGCGTGTCGGACAAGGACAACTCGCCCGAGGCGCAGGCCCGCCGCCGCATCAACGGCTTCGGCGATCTCGACGGCGTCGAGTTCATCGCCCGTATCGACATCGGCACCGACACCAACGGCGAGGACAAGAACGAGATCCGCGCCGCGGTCACCCCCGATCATCGCGATTACGCCGCGCTGATGGGCGCGATCGCGCCGCAGGTCTCCGCCGCCCCGGCGCAGGGCAACGCCGCGCAGCAGCCCACCACGGCCACCCAGCCCAGCCAGCCCGCGTCCGCCCCCGGCAACGCCGGTCGGCCGAGCTGGGCGCAGTAAGGGGGAGACCGGCGATGCGCCTGCGCCCCCGCCAGAAGACCTTCGTCGAGCGCAGCGTGGCTGCGCTCGCTTCCCGCGGCAACACGCTGGGCGTGGCGCCCACCGGCGCGGGCAAGACCATCATGCTCTCGGCGGTCACCGGCGAGATGATAGGCGACGGCGCGAAGGCCTGCGTGCTCGCCCATCGCGACGAGCTGACGGCGCAGAACCGCGCCAAGTTCCAGCGCGTGGTGCCGGGCGTCGCCACCTCAGTCATCGACGCCACGGAGAAATCCTGGGGCGGCCAGGTCGCCTTCGCCATGGTGCCGACGCTGGCGCGGGCTTCGAACCTCGCCGACATGCCGCGCCTCGACCTTCTCGTTGTCGATGAGGCGCACCACGCAGTCGCCGACAGCTATCGCCGCATCATCGACCGGGTGCGCGAGGCCAATCCCGACGCACGGATCTTCGGGGTCACTGCGACGCCGAACCGGGGCGACAGGAAGGGCCTGCGCGAGGTCTTCGACAATGTCGCCGACCAGGTGCGTCTGGGCGAACTGATCGCTTCCGGCCACCTCGTGCCGCCACGCACCTTCGTCATCGACGTGGGCGTGCAGGACGAGCTGCGCTCGGTCCGCAAGACCATGTCGGATTTCGACATGGCGGAGGTGGCGGGCATCATGGACCGCGCCCCCGTCACCGACGAGGTGATCCGCCACTGGAAGGAGAAAGCGGGCGACCGGCAGACCGTGGTGTTCTGCTCCACCGTCGCGCATGCCGAGCATGTCACCGACGCCTTCAGGGCGGCGGGCGTTTCCGCCGCGCTGATCCATGGCGATCTAGCGGCCGAGACCCGCAAGGCGATCCTTGCCGACTACGCGGCGGGCAGCATCCGCGTCGTCGTCAACGTGGCGGTGCTGACCGAGGGCTGGGACCATCCGCCCACCTCCTGCGTCGTGCTGCTGCGCCCCAGTTCCTACAAGTCCACCATGATCCAGATGGTCGGGCGCGGCCTGCGCACCATCGACCCCGAGGAACACCCCGGCATCGTCAAGACCGACTGCATCGTGCTGGACTTCGGGACGTCGAGCCTGATCCACGGCACGCTGGAACAGGATGTCGATCTCGACGGCAAGACCGAAACCGGCGAAGCGCCGACGAAGACCTGTCCTGCCTGCGAGGCAGAGATCCCGCTTGCCGCCACCGAATGCCCGCTCTGCGGCGAGGCGTTCCCGCGGGAGGACGAAGAGGCCGGTGAAGGCGGCGGTGCCGCGCCGCTCTCGGGCTTCATGATGACCGAGATCGACCTGCTGAAGCGGTCCAGCTTCGCGTGGGTCGACCTCTACGGCACGGACGACGCGCTGATGGCCACGGGCTTCGCGGCCTGGGGCGGCATCTTCTGGCTGGACGGGGTCTGGTACGCCATCGGCGGCGCGAAGGGCGAACGCCCCCACTTGCTGGGTGTCGGCGAGCGCACCGTCTGCCTCGCGCAGGCCGACGACTGGCTGAACACCCACGAAACCGACGAAAGCGCCTTCAAGACCCGCTCCTGGCTGCGCCAGCCGCCGACCGAGAAGCAGCTCCAGTACCTGCCGCCCGAGTGCCGCCATGACTTCGGCCTGACGCGCTACCGCGCCTCCGCGCTGATGACCTTTGGCTTCAACAAGCGCGCCATCCGGCAGCTGATCGACACGGCGGCCTCTCCCGAACGGAGGGCGGCATGACCCATGCTCACATCCACCCCCATCACCGCCGAGGACCGGCGGCGGCTCTGGCATCCGCGTGGGACGCTCTGTGCCGTCTGCCGGCAACCCACCCGTGGTTTTGGCTGGTTCGATCCGCACCGGTCGAAGCAGCCCCGGCCTTCGGTCTGGTTCTGCTCGATGCCCTGCCAGTCCTTCTGGACGCGCTTGGCGCGGGAGCGTTTCGCCATGGTTGACCTGACCGAGGAGGAGCGCGCCGCGATCACCGCCACCATGAAGCGCGTGGCGCTGCTGATGGACGAGATCGGCTGGGCCACCCCGCTTGCCGAACTCACCGAGGCTCAGGTGCGCGCGCTGATCGAGGAAGCCGTCGAGGGCTTCCGCGAGGCCATGTCCGACATCGCCCGGGCGCAGACGCCGGAGGTGCCGTTTTGACCCTCGATTACAATCATCGCCCCAGCTTCGCGGAGCAGGTCAACGCCGCCGTCGACCGGGCGCTCACCGCCGATCAGGCGACGCGGCCGCCCCGCGACTACCTCGGCGGCTCGCGCCTCGGTCATGCCTGCGAGCGCGCCCTTCAGTTCGAGTTCACGGCGACGCCGAAGGACGAGGGCCAGGACTTCTCTGGCCAGTCACTGCGCATCTTCGCCATCGGCCACGCGCTCGAGGATCTGGCCGTCGCCTGGCTGCGCGGCGCGGGCTTCGACCTCTACACGCGCAAGGGCAACCGGCCAGGTGGCGGCCAGTTCGGGTTCTCTGTCGCGGGCGGGCGCATTCGCGGTCATGTCGACGGCATCGTCACCGCCGGGCCCGAGGACTTCGGTCTGGCCGTTCCCGCGCTCTGGGAATGCAAGACGATGAATGCGAAGAACTGGCGCGCCTGCGTCAAGGACGGTGTGACCAAATCGAAGCCGGTCTATGCCGCCCAGATCGCGGTCTATCAGGCCTACATGGAAACCAGCGTGCCCGGTATCAGCGCCGCGCCCGCGCTCTTCACTGCGATCAACAAGGACACGGCCGAGATGCACCATGAGCTGGTGCCCTTCGACGCCGATCTCGCGCAGCGCATGTCCGACCGGGGCGTGCGGATCCTGCAGGCGACCGATGCGGGCGAGCTTCTGCCACGCGTCGCCACCACGCCCGAATTCTTCGAATGCCGCTTCTGCCCGTGGTTCGAGCGCTGCTGGAGGCTTCCGGCATGAGCGACGACGGCATCCTGCATTTCAACCCGTGGATGGATTTCAACGACGGGCCGCCGTCCGAGAACCCCTTCGGCTGCGACCCCGACCCCGAGCAGATCGCCGTCTTCCTCGACACCGTGTTCAGCTGGTGCGAGGGGCTGATCCCGCTGCGCGGCTTCGTCGACAAGGGTCAGGGCCGGGACGGCAAGCCGCACAACATCTGGATCCCGGCGGACGACACCGCGCCCGAGAAACTCGCGACCTTCGCCGGATGGGCGAACCGCGAGGGCGCCGCCGTCTATGTCATTCCCGGCACGGTCGAGGAACAGGGCCAGGCCCGCGCCGCCGATGTGCTGCAGATGCAGGCCATCGTCGTCGATCTCGACGCGGGTGACATCCCGGCCAAGCTGGACCATGTCACCCGCCACCTCGGCCCGCCCACGCTCATTATCGAAAGCGGCGGGCGCACGCCCGAGGGTGCGACGAAGCTCCATGTCTGGTGGAAACTGACCGAACCGGCCGAGGGCGAGGATCTGGCCACCCTCTGTCGCCTGCGCGGCGAGATCGCCGTGAAGGTCGGCGGCGACACGCATTTCCGCTCGGCACACCAGCCGATCCGGGTGCCCGGCACCGTCTATCACAAGCACGGCCACCAGCGCCTCGTGCAGATCCGCGAACATCGCGACGTCGAGGTGGACCTTGTGGATTTCGCCGAACGGGTCGCCGAGATGCCGCCGCTGCCCGGCGTGGGCTTCGCCAGCGACGTCTCGGCCCCGCAGGCCAAGCCCGGCATCGACGCGGTGCTCACCACGCCGGTGCGCGAAGGCGCGGTGGACGACTGGTCCCGCTTCCAGGGGGCCAGTGCCGCCATCGGCCATTACGTGCGCCTGGTGCACGAGGGCCGCCTCGACCCCTTCGCGGGCTGGGCGGCGATCTGCGGCTACAACGCCGCCATGCTGCGCCCGTCCTGGCCGCTCGATCGGCTGATGGTCGAGTCCGAACGCCTCTGGGAGCTGCATGTGAAGCGCAACGGCCCGCCGCTCCTGCGCGCGGCCCGCGTCGACGCCCCGGCCAGCCCACTGCCGACATTCACCCTCGGCGCTCTCCTCGACGACACCAGTCCGATGCCCGAGGACATCATCGGGCCGCGCGTGCTGACCCCGGGCGGGCTCCTGGTGCTGGGCGGCGCGCCCAAGGTTGGCAAGAGCGACTTCCTGATCTCCTGGCTCGTGCACATGGCGGCGGGCGTGCAGTTCCTCGGCTTCACGCCGCCCCGGCCGCTGCGCGTGTTCTACCTTCAAGCCGAGATCCAGTATCACTACCTGCGCGAGCGCATGCAGCAGATCGCGCTGCCCGCCACCGTGATCGCCGCCGCGCGCGACACCTTCATCGCCACACCGAAGCTGAAGCTGCTGCTCGACGCGGAGGGCGTCGCCCGCGTTGCCGAGGCGATCCGGGCCGCATTCCCCGACGCGCCGCCCGACATCATCGTCATCGACCCGATCCGCAACCTCTTCGACGGCGGACCTGAGGGGGGCGGCGAGAACGACAATACCGCCATGATGTTCTTCCTGAAGGACCGGGTGGAGCTTCTCCGCGAGGCGGTCAATCCGGACGCGGGCGTCATGCTCGCCCACCACACCCGCAAGGCCAGCAAGCACCAGGTCAAGGACGATCCCTTCCTCGCGCTCTCCGGCGCCAGCGCGCTGCGCGGCTTCTACACCTCGGGGCTGCTCATGCACCGGCCCGACGAGGACAGCACCGTCCGCAGGCTGGAGATCGAGCTTCGGAACGGCCCCGCGCTGCCCGGCAAGCTGATCGACAAGGTGAAGGGCGAGTGGGTCGAGTTGAACCCGCTGAACGAGCGCCTGGTGCGCAAGGAGGTCGGCGCGAAACTCGACGCCGAACGGTTGCGCAAGCACGATGTCATCCTCGGCATGCTGCTGGACGAGGCGGCCAGCGAGCGCCTCTACACCGCCATGCAGTTCGCCGAGACCTTCGAGAACCGGGGCGGTCTGGGCAGCAAGCACACTATCCGCGAGCGCCTCAGCGTGCTGGCGACCAAAGGCTTCGTGAAGTTCCTGCGCGACCCCTCGGGGTTCGGCTTCCCCGTCACCCGGTCGCGGTTCGGCTATCTCTGCGTCGAGGGCATGCAGTTCGGCGCGCACGTAGAGGAGATCAATCCGGACACCGGCGAGGTCACCACGACCGCCCGTCCGGTCCTGCCCAGCCACTTCAAATGCCCCCAATCCGGGCTCTGCCTGCAGGTCGAAAACCCCGCCGTCTGGGTCTACCCGGAGGGGCTGGAGGACGACCTAACTCATATGAGTGAGGCCTGACTCATATGACAGCGCCAACTGTGCACTCAACGAAATCAACGGGTTACGGGCAAATAAGAGTTAGGTCCCTAACTCATGCCCGAAGACTTCATGAAATCTTATTCCGCAATGATTTCAGCTACTTGTCCTCTTCGGAACAGTTAGGTGTCAAACCCCCATACTACGTATGGGAGGGCCACCCCACAGGGTTGGCCACTCCTCCCATACGTCCGGGTCAGCCGCGCGCGCCGCCGTGACGGTCTGTTGTGCTTCCCGATCCGACGACGGCGGCCCCGTACCGCCAAGCACCAGACCGCCGTCGTCTTCCACCACCACAGGCCCCCGGCAAAGGAGACCCATCATGGCTCAGCCGACTCTGATCCCGAATTCCGACGGCGCAAGGTTTGAATCGCTGCCGCTCGACACGCCTCGCAACCGCTGCATCCTCGCGCTCGACCTCGGCACCTCGACCGGCTGGGCAATCCGCGGCCATGACGGTCTGATCACCAGCGGCACGGTCTCGCTGCGCCCCGGCCGCTTCGACGGTGGCGGCATGCGCTACCTGCGCTTTACCAACTGGCTGACCGAGATTGACCGGCTGTCCGGTCCTGTCGCCGCCATCTGGTTCGAGGAGGTCCGCCGCCACGCGGGCACCGACGCGAGCCACATCTACGGCGGGCTCATGGCCACGCTGACCGCATGGGCCGAGTTGCGGGGCGTTCCCTACGAGGGCGTCCCGGTCGGCACGATCAAGCGCCATGCCTCGGGCAAGGGCAACGCGGACAAGGCTGCCATGGTCACCGCCGTCCGCGCCCGAGGCTTCAGCCCCGCCGACAACAACGAGGCCGACGCCATCGCGCTCCTGCTTTGGGCGATCGAGACGAACGGGGGTGTCGCATGAGGTGGCATCCCCACGGCTTCGGTGGCCGGCGCCGCGATCCCGACCAGGTCAAGCGCGAGGGCTGGCGGGAACAGGGCGTCCTCGCGGTCTCCGCCGATGACGACCGCCTCACCTGGCCTGAGCGTGAACTGGTCCGCCAGCTGGGCGAGAAGCTATACGGCCCGCGCCCTTCCGACAGGGAGGCGCGCCATGGCTGATCGCGAATGGACCGCCGACTGCGTCGCCGATCATTTCGAGGAGGCGTTCCGCACCCTGCGCAAGCTGCCGCCGGTGAAGGCGCAGGGCTACTTCAACACCTGGCCCGACATCGTGCGGACCAGCCGCGAGATCGCGGCGATGGAACCCCAGCCGATGCGGGTCTGGCCCTCGGCCGCCGCGATCACCCGGCTCGAGCAGACTTTCGACTGGGTGCTATGGATCGAGGAGGCGGAGCGCAAGCTGGTCTGGTTCCGCGCGGCCCGCGTGCCGTGGAAGCAGATCAGCGGGGAACTCGGCTGCGACCGCACGACAGCATGGCGGCGCTGGCAACTGGCGCTGACGAAGATCGCTGCGCGCCTGAATGCGCAGTGACTCCAATGTGTTGCAACACTTTTTCCTTCGACATCTGCAACATGATCGTGCTATTCCGAAGGCAAGATGGGGAGAGTGCGCTGGAAAGCTCGCTCTCCCCTTTGCGTTGACGGGGACCTTCTGGACCCCGGTATCCAGCAAGGGTCCGGCCGGGGTCCAGCCCACGGCAGTTTCCGGTTCCTTCCTGGCGATATTCGTATGCTGGCGGGCGAAGCGCGGGACTTCGCCAGCGACAGGGCCGGATTTTTGGGAAGCCACCCGGAAGCCTGAGCCACTCACGCCCCGCGCAAACACCAATGAACGCTGGCCTTTCGACCGGACACCGCTGGTAGCCGCTGGACTCCGTGTGGAGTCCGGCACGGCATCCGGAGTCCGGAAGCCACCGGCATCCACCCGACCGAGGAACCTTGCCCGCCATGACGCTGAGCTTCGCCCCGGACGCGATCGAGACGTGGCCGCTGGCCAAGCTCCAGCCCTACGCGAAGAATGCGAAGGCGCATGGCGCGGATCAGGTCGCGAAGATCGCCGCCAGCATGGCCGAGTTCGGCTGGACCGTGCCCTGCCTCGTGGCCGAGGACGGCGAGCTGATTGCGGGCCATGGCCGGGTGCTGGCCGCGACGCAGCTCGGGCTGACCGAGGCCCCGGTCATCGTGCTCGGGCATCTGACCGAGGCACAGCGGCGGGCTTACCGGATCGCGGACAACAAGCTGACGGAGCTGGGCACCTGGGACGAGGCGCTGCTGTCGGCAGAACTGAACGACCTGCTGGCCGACGACTTCGACGTGTCGCTTGTCGGTTTCTCCGACGGCGAGCTCGACAAGCTGCTGGCCTACGTCGCGGAAGACGACGGTGAAGACGGTGGCGCCGGGGGCTCCGTGCCGCCGGTGACCATCCCCGAGCCACCGCGCAATCCGGCATCACGAACCGGGGATCTCTGGATCCTTGGCGACCACCGCCTGCTGTGCGGCGACAGCACCAGCGCCATCGATGTGCGTCGCCTGATGAATGGCGAGCGGGCGATCCTGTTCGCGACCGACCCGCCGTATCTGGTGGACTACGATGGCTCGAACCATCCGACGCGCAACAAGGACTGGTCGGCATCCTACGGCACAACATGGGATGACAGCAGCCAAGGCGCGGACCTCTACGACGGCTTCATTGCCGCTGCCGTTGCGGAAGCCATCGCCGAGGACGCCGCCTGGTATTGCTGGCACGCCTCGCGCCGCCAGGCGATGCTGGAAGCCTGCTGGGAAAAGGCGGGCGCCTTCGTGCACCAGCAGATCATCTGGGTGAAGGACCGCGGGGTTCTGACCCGTTCGCACTACCTGTGGAAACACGAGCCCTGTTTCATGGGCTGGCGGCGTCCGAACCGCCCGCCCAAGGTCGCCGAGGAAACACTGCCGTCGACATGGGCGCTGCCCAGCTTCGCCAAGGACGACCGGCCCGACCACCCCACGCCGAAGCCGCTCGACGCCTTCGGGATCCCGATGCGCCAGCACGTCGCCCGCGGCGGCCTCTGCTACGAGCCCTTCTCGGGCTCGGGTTCGCAGATCATGGCGGGCGAAGCCAACGGTCGCCGCGTCTTCGCGATGGAGATCAGCCCGGCCTATGTCGATGTCGCCGTGGAGCGTTGGCAGGCCGAGACCGGCCGAGACGCGATCCTCGACAGCGACGGCCGGACTTTCGCGCAGTTGAGGGCCGAGCGGCTGGGCGACGATGCCGCCCCCACGGCAGATGCGCCGAACACGGACGCCCCGCCCGAACCCGCGCGAAAGCGCAAGACCGCAGCATGAAACAGTCCCGCCTCATGTCGCTGGTCGAGTCCGTTGCCAACGTGATCGTCGGCTACGGAGTCGCGGTCGTGACGCAGATCCTGATCTTCCCGGTCTTCGGGCTGCACACGACGCTGGCGCAGAACCTGAAGATGGGCGCCATCTTCACTGTCCTGTCGATCGCCCGTTCCTTCGCCTTGCGTCGGGTGTTCGAGGCCATCCGGATGCGGAGCGCAAAATGATCGACCGCCGCCCCTGTGGGACGGCGGCCATCAACTTCTCGGGGTCCGGTGCCTCAGGCGGCGGGGAGTTTGTACACGCGCCCCCGATCCTCGACCTTCTCCGAGGTCACCTCGAGCCCGAGCTTCTTCTTCAGCGCCCCGGCCATCGCGCCGCGTACCGTGTGCGACTGCCAGCCCGTCGCGGCCATGATCTCCTCGATGGTCGCGCCGTCCGGCGCGCGCAACATGGCGATCAGGGTGGCCTGCTTGGTCCCCTCGCGCGGCGTGCGCGTTTTGGGCGCGGCCTCCGGTTCGTTGGGAGTGTCCGGGGCGGGCTCCTCGGTCGGCGCGTCCGTCGCGCCCGCAGGCGCGGGGTTCGCGTCCTCGGGCTCAATGCCGATGGCGGCGAGGCCTGCGTCGGTGGCGACCAGCGTGACGCCGTGGCCGTCGCCGGTTTCGCGCCAGACGGGCTCGCCCTTGCGCGTGTCGGCGTCGACCTCCTGCAGGAACCCCTTCGCGAGCATCGCGCCGACCACCTTGGCGGCGGCGCCGCCCCGCAGGCTCTCGGGCAGCGGCAGGGCGATGTGCTCGGGCCGCTGGGCGGCAGCGCTCAGGATCACGGCTTGGGTGTCGGAAAGCTTGGTCATCGTCGTCTCCCGTATCGGGGCGCGCGGAATGCGGGCCCTTCTACGAGGTCGAGCCCGCCAGTCGGCGGGCGGGACCGGGAGCGGGTCGTCTTACTCGGCGTGTTCGCCTTCGCTGAAGGCCATGTCGGTGATCTCGCGCAGCTTGGCGCGGTAGTGGTTCAGGGTGCCGACATGGCCCCAGTTGATCTCGTCGGGGTGTGTCTCGAAGTGGTCGGCGCTGAGGGCGGCGAGCCGCTCCAGCATCGCGTCGATCTCGGTCTTCGCGACGATGAAGGCGTCGAGGGCTTTCGTGTTGTCGGTCGCGCGGCGGGTCATCGGTGTGGCTCCTTGGTGAGTTGCATCGCTTCGTTGGACTGACGTTCGCTCCGGTCGCGACGCTTATCAACTCGATAAGCACATGATTTTGAATGGTAATCGGAGCCGTCAATGCAGGGCATGAGCGAGCGCCAGTACGCCGCCCATGTCGGGCTGTCGCGGGGCGCGATCCAGAAGGCGAAGACGGCCGAGCGGCTGGTCCTCTATCCCGATGGCAGCATCAACGCGGCCGCAAGTGATGCGCGGCGGGCGGAGACGACGGACCCGTCCAAGACGAGGAAGCCGCCCGCACCGAAGCTGAAGCCTGTCCCCGAGGCGGCAGTGGCCGCCGTCGGCGACACGCTGCGCGAGCAGGGGCTGGCGGTGCCCGCCGTCGGCGGCGGCACGACCTTCCTGCAGGCGAAGACCGCGAACGAGGTGCTGAAGGCGCAGGAACGGCGCATCCGTCTGCAGAAGCTGAAGGGGGAGTTGATCGAGCGGGCCCGCGCGCTGGCGCTGGTGTTCCGGCTGGCGCGTGAGGAACGGGACGCGTGGGTGAACTGGCCCGCGCGCGCGGCGGCGCTGATGGCGGCCGAACTCTCTGCCTCGTGCAGCGACGCGACGGGCCAGCAGATCACCGGGGAGCCAGCCGCGATGCAGAAGGTGCTGGAGAAACATGTACGCGCCCACCTCGACGAACTCGCCGAGGTCCGGCCCGACTTCCGGTGAGAGCGGCGATGGCCTGACGGACTTCGACGGCGCCGGCGAGATCCTGCGCGCCTGGGGCAACGGGCTGCGGCCAGACCCCGACCTGACCGTTTCGGAATGGGCGGACAGGCACCGGATGCTTTCGGGCCGCGCCTCGGCCGAACCCGGGCGATACCGCACGGTGCGCACGCCTTACATGCGCGAGATCATGGACCGGCTGTCGCCCGGCGATCCCACACAGCGGATCGTGTTCATGAAGGCTGCTCAGGTCGGCGCGACCGAGGCGGGCAACAACTGGATCGGGTTCGCCATCCACCAGGCGCCCGGCCCGATGCTGGCGGTCCAGCCCACCGTGGAACTGGCCAAGCGCAACTCGCGCCAGCGGATCGACCCGCTGATCGACGAGAGCCCCGAGCTGCGGGAGCGGGTGAAGCCCGCGCGATCCCGCGACGCGGGGAACACCATGCTGTCCAAGGAATTCGCGGGCGGCATCCTGATCATGACGGGCGCGAACTCGGCGGTCGGGCTGCGCTCGACCCCGGCGCGCTACATCTTCCTCGACGAGGTCGACGCCTATCCGGCCTCGGCCGACGAGGAAGGCGACCCGGTCACGCTGGCCGAGGCGCGCTCGCTGACCTTCGCCCACCGGCGCAAGGTCTTCCTGGTCTCGACGCCCACCATCCGGGGGCTGAGCCGGATCGAGCGCGAATACGAGGCATCGGACCAGCGCCGGTTCTTCGTGCCGTGCCCGCATTGCGGCCACGCACAATGGCTGAAGTTCGACCGGCTGCGCTGGCAGAAGGGCCGCCCGGAGACTGCGGAATATCACTGCGAGGGCTGCGACGCGGCAATCGCGGAGCATCACAAGACGGCGATGCTGGAGCGTGGCGAATGGCGGCCGACCGCCACGGCCGCCGATCCGACCACGGTCGGGTATCACCTCTCCGCACTCTATTCGCCGATCGGCTGGCTGAGCTGGGAGCGGATCGTGCGGGCTTGGGACGCGGCGCAAGGTTCGGATGAAGCGATCAAGGCGTTCCGCAACACGATCCTCGGCGAGACATGGGTCGAGACCGGAGAAGCCCCCGACTGGCAACGGCTCTACGACCGGCGCGAGCGCTGGACATCCGGCACGGTGCCCGCGGGCGGGCTGTTCCTGACCGCCGGGGCCGACGTGCAGAAGGACCGGATCGAGGTCGATGTCTGGGCCTGGGGTCGCGGGTTGGAAAGCTGGCTCGTCGATCACGTCGTGATCGAGGGCGGGCCCGACCGGCACGACGCCTGGTCGGAGCTGACCGGGCTGCTGGACAAAAGCTGGCCGCATGAACGCGGCGCGCATCTGCGCATTGCGCGACTTGCCATCGACACCGGGTACGAGGCTCCGGCGGTCTATTCTTGGTCGCGGGCGCAGGGGTTTGGGCAGGTGTCGCCGGTGAAGGGCGTCGAGGGGTTCAACCGCTCGAGCCCGGTGTCGGGGCCGACGTTCGTCGACGCGACCGAGGGCGGCAAGCGCTTGCGGCGCGGCGCGCGGCTGTGGACCGTGGCGGTGTCGACCTTCAAGGCCGAGACCTATCGCTTCCTGCGGCTGGCGCGGCCCACCGAAGAGGAGATGGCCGACGGGGCTGCGTTCCCGCCCGGCTCGGTGCATCTGCCGCATTGGGTCGAGAACGAATGGCTGAAGCAGTTCGTCGCCGAACAGCTGGTGACGGTGCGCACGAAGCGCGGCTTCGCCCGGCTGGAATGGCAGAAGCTGCGCGAACGCAACGAGGCGCTGGACTGCCGGGTCTACGCCCGCGCCGCCGCGTGGATCGCGGGCGCGGACCGCTGGCCGGACGAGAAATGGCGCGACCTCGAGGATCAGCTCGGGGCAGCCCCCGCCGACAGCGATCCCGCCGGGCAGATCAACCGGCCGGGACAGGCCCCGCAGGGCAAGCGCCGCTCCGACTGGCTCGGGCGGCGCGGAGGATGGTTTTGAACATGACCGAATGGACGGAAACCGAGCTCTCGGCTTTGCGCCGGGCCTATGCCAGCGGCACGACCCGGGTCAGCTATGACGGCAAGTCGGTGGATTACGGCTCGGCCGAGGATCTGCTCGCCCGGATCCGGACCATCGAGCGTGCCATCGCGGGCACCACACGGCCGTTGCCGGTAGCCGGGCTCGCTGGCTTCTCGCGCGGGGATCGCTGATGTCGGCCAACTGGTTTGATCACGCCGTCGCCACGGTGGCGCCCCGCATGGCCGCCCGCCGCGTGATGGCGCGACAAGCCTTCGAGACGCTGACGCGGGGCTACGACGGGGCTGCGCGCGGACGGCGCACAGAGGGCTGGCGCGCGCCGGGATCCTCGGCCGACACCGAGATCGGCGTGGCCGGAGCGCTCTTGCGCGACCGGATGCGCGATCTGGTGCGCAACAACCCGCATGCGGCGAAGGCCGTGGCGGTGCTGGTCAACAACATCATCGGCGCAGGCATCATGCCCCGCGCCGCCAGCGGAGACGACACGCTCGACCGCAAGGTCGACGCGCTGTTCGAGCGCTGGACGGCGGAGTGCGACGCCGACGGCCAGCTCGACTTCTACGGGCTGCAGACGCTGATCTGCCGCGAGATGGTCGAGGCGGGCGAGGTTCTGGCGCGCCGCCGTCTCCGGCGGGCATCAGATGGCCTGCCGGTGCCGCTGCAACTGCAGGTGCTGGAGGCCGATTTTCTCGATGCCACCAAGTCCGGCGCCTTCGGCGCGGGGCGGCTGGTGCAGGGGATCGAGTTCGACCCGCTCGGCAAGCGCCGGGCCTACTGGCTGCATGCCGAGCATCCGGGCGACGCTTACGGGGCCTTGCAGAACGGTCTGCAGAGTCGCCCGGTCCCGGCGAGCGAGATCGCCCACGTCTACGAGAAGCAGCGCACGCAGGCGCGCGGCGTTCCCTGGGGCGCGCCGGTGATCCGTAGCTTGCGCGATCTCGACGACTATGAAGTGGCCGAACTGGTCCGCAAGAAGACCGAGGCCTGCGTCACCGCCATCGTCTTCGGCGACGACGAAGCGCAGCAGGGCATTGCGCCCTCGGTGGTCGATGCAGACGGCAACCGGGTCGAACAGTTCGAACCGGGGCTGATCGCCTATGCCCGCGGCGGCAAGGACATCCGGTTCAACCAGCCGTCGGCCACCGGCGGCTACGGCGAATACAAGCGGGCGAGCCTGCACACCATCTCGGCCGGGTTCCGCGTGCCGTATGAATTGCTGACCGGGGACCTCTCCCAGGTCAACTATTCCTCGATCCGCGCGGGGCTCGTCGAGTTCCGCCGCCAGATCGACGCCGTCCAATGGCAGCTGTTCATCCCGATGTTCTGCGCGCCGGTGTGGCGCTGGTTCACCGAAGCCGCGTGGGCAGCAGGACAGATCCCGTCGCCGACCGTGCCGGTCGAGTGGTCGCCGCCGAAGTTCGAGGCGGTCGATCCGCAGAAGGACGCGATGGCGAACCTGCTGTCGATCCGTTCGGGCACCATGACGCTGGCCGAGGTGATCGCCCGGCAGGGTCGCAACCCCGATGCGGTGCTGGCCGAGATCGCCGCGACCAACGCGAAGCTCGACGCGCTCGGGCTGGTGCTCGACAGCGACCCGCGCCGCGTCACCAAGACCGGAAGCGCGCAGGCGAGCGATCCGGCGACTGACGACCCAACCGCCGACGCGGACAACGACCCGGCGCAGGCCGATCAACAGGACTGAGCTTCATGGACACGATGATCGAACTGCCGGCCATGCGCCGGTCGGCGGAACTTGCGCCGAACACGGCCGACGCCGACAGCCGCACCGTCGAGGTGGTCTGGTCGGCGGGCGCGCGCGTCCGCCGCGCGACCTTCTTCGGCGAGCCATACGACGAGGAACTGAGCCTCGACCCGGCCCATGTCCGCCTCGACCGGCTGAACGCGGGCGCTCCCTTCCTGAAGGTGCACGAGCTCGACACGCTCGACGCGGTGATCGGCTCGGTCGTGCCGGGCTCGGCCCGGATCGAGAACGGGCGCGGCATCGCCTTGGTGCGGATCAGCGAACGCGCCGACGTCGAGCCGATCTGGCGCGACATCCAGGCCGGGCACATCCGGGCGATCTCCATCGGCTACCAGGTCCACCGCTTCGAGGTCTCGAAGCCCGAGGCCGCCCGCGAACTGTGGCGCGCGGTGGACTGGACGCCCTTCGAGGTCTCCGCCGTCGCGGTCGGCGCCGATCCCGCCGCCGGTTTCCGCGCCCAGCATCCCCTTCACGACTGCGTCCTCCACCGCCGGGACGCCCCCACACCGCAAGGAGCATTCCCGATGACGGACAAGACCCAGACCCCGGCGAGCGACGCCGCCGCACCCGCCACCACCCAGCTGACCGCGCCGGTCGCAACCGAGGACACCACAATGACCGAGCCGAAAGCGGCGGCGCCCGAACCCAAGGTCGCTGCAGTCGAAACCCGGGCACAGCCCCACACCGCCCAGACCAGCGCGCCCGACACGGAGGCAGTCGCCACCCGCGCCCGCGAGGCCGAGCGCGATCGCGTCTCCACGATCTACGATCTGGCCGGGCGGCTGAACCTCGAGCGCGGTTTCGCCGAGGATCTGGTCAAGCGCGGCGTCAGCGTCGACGAGTCCCGCCGCCTGATCCTCGATCAGGTCGCCGCGAAGTCGGACGAGACCAGGACCTTCCCCCATGTCTCCATCCCGCTCGGCGGCCGGGACGAGCGCATCACCCGCCGCGACGCGGTGGCGAATGCGCTGCTGCACCGCTACAGCCCGACGCTGTTCCAGCTGGAGGACGCTGCCCGCCAGTACCGCGGCATGACGCTGCTGGAACTCGCCCGCGAAAGCCTCGGCAATGCCGGGGTCAACACGCGCGGCCTGTCGCGCGACGAGGTGGCGACGCGGGCGCTGCACTCGACCTCGGACTTCCCCGAGATCCTGTCGGCCGTCACCAACAAGACCCTGCGGCAGGCCTACGAGGCCTATCCCCGCACCTTCATGCTGTTCTGCCGCCAGGTGCTGGCCACCGACTTCAAGGCCATGCACCGGGTCCAGCTGGGCGAGGCCCCTCAGCTGCTGGAGGTCGGCGAGAGCGGCGAGTTCAAGCGCGGGACACTGGGCGAGAGCAAGGAGAGCTACAAGGTCAAGACCTATGGCCGGGTGGTCGCGATCACCCGCCAGACGCTGATCAACGACGATCTCGACGCCTTCACGCGCATCCCGGCGATGTACGGCAACTCCATCGCCCAGCTGGAGTCCGACGTGGTCTGGGGCATCATCACCGCCAACCCGGCGATGGCCGACGGCTCCGCGCTGTTCCACACCACGCACAAGAACCTCGCGGGCACTGGCACGGCGCTGGCGGTCGAGGCGGTGGGCGCTGCGCGCGCGGCGATGGCCAAGCAGACCGGGCTCGACAAGAAGACGGTGCTGAACGTCCGTCCTGCTTTCCTGATCGTGCCCGCCTCGCTGGAACTGAAGGCCGAGCAGCTGGTCGCCCAGAACCTGGTGCCCGCCGCGACGTCCAGCGTCGTGCCGCAGTCGATCCGCACGCTTGCGCCGATCAGCGAGCCGCGCCTCGACGCCGCCAGCGAGACCGCCTGGTATCTGGCGGCCAGCCCGAACCAGATCGACACCATCGAGTACGCCTATCTCGAGGGCCAGCAGGGCGCCTACATCGAGACGCGCAACGGCTTCGACGTCGACGGCGTCGAGATCAAGTGCCGCCTCGACTTCGGCGCCAAGGCCATCGACTGGCGCGGCCTCTACAAGAACCCGGGCGCATAACAGCACCCTGACATGCTGAACCCTGACACGCGGGCGGTCCTGACGGGCCGCCCTTCGTCTTTCCACGAGGATCACCCCCATGAAAAACTACGTCCAGCCCGGCAACACCATCACCCTGACCGCGCCCTATGCCGTCGCCTCGGGCGATGGCCTGCTCGTCGGCTCCATCTTCGGCATCGCCGCCGGGGACGCCGCCCTCGGCGAGCCCGTCGAGACCGCGCTCGTCGGCGTGTTCGACATCACAAAGGTCGGCTCCCAGGCCTGGACCGTCGGCGCCAGGGTCTATTGGGACGACACCAACAAGCGCTGCACGACCGTGGCAACCGACAACACCCTCATCGGTGTGGCCGTGGAGGCGGTGGCGAGCGGCGCGGGCGACACCATCGGCCGGGTGCGCCTGAACGCGACGTTCTGATGAGCGCCTTCGCAGCCGCTGTTGGCGCGCTCTTCGCCGATCCGAACATTGGCCGGGACGCGGTCTACATCGCCGACGGCGGCGCGCCTGTTCTGGTGCGCGCCGTCGCCAGGCGCGCGGATGCCGTCACCGACTTCGGCGACGCGCGGCTCTGGTCGGAAACCACGCGCATTGATCTGCGCGTCGCCGAGGTGGCGAACCCGCGCCCCGGCGACCGCATCGAGATCGATGGCGATGCCTTCCTCATTCAGGGCGAGCCTGCCCGCGACCGCGAGCGGCTCGTCTGGACCGTCGATCTGCGCCCGGCATGACCGCCATGAAGCTCAAGCTCGACATCGATCCCGACATCGTCGCGATGATTGCCGCCGAGGTCGCGGCGGGCGAACGCGCCGTAACTGCAGCCATGCGCGAGGCTGGAACCGGGCTGAAGTCGGCGTGGCGGCTGCAGATCACTGGCGCAGGGCTCGGCCCCCGGCTCGCCAACTCGATCCGGAGCCAGAACTTCCCGAGATCGGGCGAGAGCCTCGACGCGGCGGCGCTGGTCTGGTCCAAGGCTCCGGTCATCGTGGGCGCGCATGACACCGGCCCGCTGATCCGCTCGAAGAACGGGTTCTGGCTGGCGATCCCGCTGCCCGCCGCAGGCAAGTCCCTGCGGGGGGGCAGGATCACGCCCGGCGAATGGGAGCGCCGCCGTGGCCTGCGCCTGCGCTTCGTCTATCGCCGGACGGGCCCGAGCCTGCTGGTGGCGGAGGGACGGCTGAACACCAAGGGTCAGGCGGTGGTGTCGCGCTCGAAGACAGGGCGCGGAAAGGTCACCGCGCCGATCTTCCTGCTGGTGCCGCAGGTCAAGCTGCCGAAGCGGCTGGACCTCGCGCGGGATGCAGACCGGGCGCTGGACAGCGTGCCGGGGTTGATCGTGGCCAACTGGGTGGAGGGGCGGATTTGAAAATGCTGGATCGCCAAACGCCGCAGCCGGTCCGAGCCCGCGGGTTCGGGTCACCCCGCGCAGCACGACAGCTTCGCGACATCCATGTCGAAGGTCTGCGCGGCGAGCCTCACGCCCTCGACCGTGGTGAGATAGGGGAAGATCGTCTCGCCGAGCGCCTTCGTCGTCATGCCGGCCTTCAGCGCCATGACGAGCGTCTGGACACTGTCGGCCCCCTCCGGCGCCATGATGACGCCGCCCAGCAGGCGGTCGGTCGCCCGGTCCGCGACCAGCTTGATCAGGCCGCGCGTGTCGCGGGCGGCGAGCGCGCGAGGCACGTTGTCGAGGGTCAGCACGCTGGTCTTGACATCATGACCCGCCGCGCGCGCCTGCGCCTCGGTCAGCCCGACGCCGGCGACCTGCGGATCGGTGAACACCACCCACGGCATCGCGGCGTTGTCGTAGCGCTCCGCCCCGCCCAGCACGGCGTTGCGGGACGCGAGCTTGGCACCATAGGCGGCCATGTAGACGAACTGGTCGCGGTCGGTCACGTCGCCCGCCGCAAAGATGCCGGACTTCGTGGTCTGCATGTCGTCGCCAACCCGGATCGCACCGCGTGCGTCGGTCTCGACGCCCATCTCCGCGAGGCCCAGCCCCTCGGTGTTGGGTGCGCGTCCCGTCGTCAGGACGAGGCGGTCGGCCGTCAGTTCGCGCTCCGCGCCATTCACCGTCACGGTCAGCATCGCACGGTCCCCGTCGCGCCGCGCGGCGTGATAGGTTGCGCCGTCAAGAACCGTGACACCCTCGGCGCGCAAGGCCTCGGTGAGCGCCTGCGCCACCTCCGGCTCGGTGCGCGGCAACAGGCGCGAGCGGCAGACGATGGTGACGCGGGTGCCCATCCGCGCCATCATCTGCGCGAGTTCCACGCCGATATAGCCGCCGCCGAGAAAGATCAGGGTCTCGGGCAACCGGTCCAGCTCCAGCAGCGACGTGCTGTCGAGCGATGGTGCGTTCTGGACCCCAGGGATGTCGGGCACGGCGGGTCGGCCGCCGGTGGCGACGATGACCTTGGGTGCCGTGATCCTGCGCCCGCCGACATCGACACCGCCGGGAACGAGCCGCGCCGGACCCTCGTCGAGATAGGTCACACCGTCGTAGCCCGGCAGCAAATCCGCGTACTTCTTCTGGCGCAGCGTCGCGACCAGATTGTCCTTGGCCGCGACGAGAGCGGTCCAGTCGGCGACCTTCGCTTCGCCGACGAGGCCAGGAAACCGGGACGCCGCCTGCGCGCCGTGCAGGGCCTCGGCTGCGCGGATCATCGTCTTGGAGGGCACGCAACCCACGTTCACGCAGGTGCCGCCGATGGTGCCATGCCCGATGAGCGCGACGCGCTTTCCTCCTTCCGCGGCGGTGATCGCGGCCGAGAAGCCGGCCGATCCGGCGCCGATCACGGCAAGGTCGAAATCGCCCTTGGGCGCGCAGCAATCGTCTTTCATCAGGTCATCCATCCGTTCGAGTGTTCGGTCGCCGCTGCCGTCTCCAGGCCGCGTACACGGTCAGTGCGACGAAAAACGCGAGCGCGGGCAGCAGAACGTAGTCGAGCCAACCCAGCCAGGCCGACAGGCCCACGGCGCCCAGAAGCACCACGAGCACCGGCGTGAAGCAGCAGAGCGCCGCGATGACGGTGCCGACGATCCCTGTCGCGATCAGCTTGCGGTCGGACTGCTCGGTCATCCCGTCAGCCCGCGATGCGCGCCGGGTAGCCTGCATTGGCCGAGGCTGCCGCGATGGCGTCGGAGCTGGTCGTGGCGGTATCGAAGATCACCGTGGCGGTGCGGGCCTCGAAGTCGATCTCGACGGTGCGCACGCCATCGACGCCTTCCATCGCGCGTTTCACCGTCACTGGGCAGAGCGCGCAGGTCATGTTGTCGACCGCGAAGGTGACGGTCTGCTCGGCGGCGACGGTCTGCGCAGCAACAGGGATGACCGTGATCGGCGCAACGGCTGTCAGGCCGAACAGGGCAAGAGCAAGCATCTTCTTCATGAGGGTGTCCTTTCGGGGTCAGTAGAGAAGCGGGGCCCACCAGTCGATGGTGAGGGCTGCGACAACGAGGATCAGCGAGGCCCAGAGCGCGGTCTTGGTGATGCGCGCCGATGCTGGCCTTGCGCAGTAGGAACCGGGCTCGCAGACGGTCGGCTTGCGGAAATAGACCTGCCGGAACCCGGCCGCGATGAAGCCGAGCGCGATCACGGCGAAGATCGGCTTGTAAGGCTCCAGCGCCGTGAGGTTGCCGATCCAGGCCCCGGAGATGCCGAGGGTCAGCAGCACCAGCGGCCCGATGCAGCAGGCCGAGGCGAGAAAGGCGCCCACCACCCCGCCCGCCGCGAGCCAGCCCTTTCGGGCGGGGCGATCCGCTGCTGAGGTGTCCGTTCGGTCGTCCGTCAGCGCCATGTCGCGCACCTCTCGTCTGTGATTGAGGGGAGGTGTAGGGTCTGTAGTAACTACAGGCTCAAGAGGAAACTTGCCCATGACCGATCACGAGCGCGAGAGCGGCTTTACACGCGGCGACCTGGCCCGGGCGACCGGCTGCAACATCGAGACGATCCGCTATTACGAGAAGACCGGCCTGCTGCCCGACCCGCCCCGCACGGACGCCGGCTACCGGGTCTATTCCGCCGCACACGCCACACGCCTGCGCTTCATCCTGCGCGCCCGCGAACTCGGGTTCTCGATGGAGGACATCCGCGGGCTGATGGGGCTCGGCGACGGCGCCGCGCCGACCTGCGCGGAGGTCAAGGAAAGGACGGAGCGGCACCTTGCCGATGTCCGCGCGAGGATCGCGGATCTTCGGCGTATCGAGACCGTCCTCGCTGCAACCGCATCCAGGTGTTCGGGCGCCGAAGTCCCCGATTGTCCGGTGCTCGACGCGATTTCCAACTCGGCCGACCCATGACACCTCGCGAAACCATCCTCGCCGCGCTGTACGCACGGCTCTCGGCGCTGCCCGCCACGGCCCTGCGCGGCGAGGTGCTGCCCGAGCGCGAGCCGGCCGAGGGACTCCTGATCCTTCGCGACGGCGAACCGGGTGAGCCGGAGGTGACGCTGTCGCCCCTGCGCTACCACTACCAGCACCGCGCCGAGATCGAGGCTGTCGTGCAGGGCGCCGCCCGTGACGCCGCCTTCGACACGCTGATCGCCAGCGTCGGCGCGACGCTCGCCGCCGACCGCACGCTGGGCGGGCTTTGCGACTGGGTCGAGGCGGAAGCGCCGCGCCCGGTCGATCTGCCGGTCGAGGGCGCGGCCAGCCTGAAGGCCGCCGTGATCCCGGTGGTGCTGCACTATTCCACCGCCGATCCGCTCGGCTGATCCCGACAACCCGAGGAGAACACCATGGCACGAGCCCAGGGGGCGCGGGCGCTGATGGCGCTTGCGTTCGAGACGACCTATGGAACCCCGCCCGCCAGCGGCTTCACCCGCATGCCCTTCGCCAGCACCTCGCTCGGCGCCGAGCAGCCGCTGCTGAACTCGGAGTTGCTCGGTTACGGCCGCGATCCGCTGGCGCCGATCAAGGATGCGGTCACGGCGGACGGCGATGTCGTCGTGCCGCTCGACGCCGAGGCCTTCGGCTTCTGGCTGAAGGCGGCGTTCGGCGCGCCCACGACCACCGGCGCGGAGGCCCCGTACACCCACGAGTTCCAGTCGGGGTCCTGGGTGCTGCCCAGCATGTCGATCGAGACCGGCATGCCGGAGGTGCCGCGCTATGCGATGTACTCGGGATGCGTCCTCGACCAGATCACCTGGCAGATGCAGCGATCGGGCCTGCTGACGGCAACGGCGCGGCTGGTGGCACAGGGCGAGACGGTGGGCACGACCACCAGCGCAGGGACACCCGCCGCGCTCGAGCTGAAGCGCTTCGGCCATTTCAACGGATCGATCACGCGAAACGGGAGCGCGCTCGGCAACGTCGTCTCCGCCGAGATCACCTATGCCAACAACCTCGACCGCATCGAGACCATCCGCTCCGACGGCCGCATCGACGGCGCGGACCCGTCCATCGCCGCGCTTACCGGCCGGATCGAGGTCCGCTTCGCCGACCAGACGCTGGTGACGCAGGCGATCAACGGCGAGGCCTGCGAGATGGAATTCGCCTACGTCCTGCCGTCCGGCGAGAGCTTCACCTTCACCGTGCACGCCGTCTACCTGCCGCGCCCGCGGATCGAGATTTCCGGGCCGCAGGGGGTGCAGGCGACCTTCGACTGGCAGGCGGCGCGCGACAGCGTCGTCGGCCGGATGTGTACCGCAACCCTGATCAACGACATCGAGGTGTACTGAGAATGCTGACGCTCGACCTGACGAACGCGCCTCGCTGGCATGATCTCGCCCCCGGTGTCCGGGTGCAGCTGCGCCCGCTGACCACCGCGCTGATGGTGGCGACACGCAGCGATCAGGCCGTCGAGGCGGTGCCCGAGGAGGCGTCCGACGAGGAGCGCGCGGTCGCCTTCGCCAAGGCTCTCGCGCGGCGGGCGGTGCTCGCCTGGGAGGGCATCGGCGACGCCGACGGCAACGCCATCGACCCGAGCCCAGAGGCCATCGACGCGCTGCTCGACGTCTGGCCGATCTTCGAGGCGTTCCAGCTGACCTACGTCTCGAAGGGGCTGCTGCTGGAACAGGAAAAAAACGCCTCCGCGCTCTCGCCGAATGGTCCTTCGGCGGGGGCGAGCGATACTGCGACGCCTGCACGCAAATCTGCCCGGACTGCCCGGCGCGGCTGAACCGTCCGGAAACTCCGGAGGGTTGGCAGGTCTGGGACCTGGTCGGCCGCCTCGGGGGGCAGCTCCGTGTGCTTCCCGGCGCAGTGATCGGCTGGGATCTGACCGCAGCGCTCGCGCTCGGGAACGCGCTCGGCGTGCCGCCCCTCGCCATGGCCGAACTTCTGCCCGTCATCGAAGCGGTGATGGTCGCCAAACTCAACGAACAGATGGAACGCCTTAATGGCTGAAAAACGCGTCAGCGTTCGCCTCGCTGCGGTCGGCGGCCGTCAGGTGCGCGCCGAGCTGGAAGGCGTGGGCGAAGCCGGCAAGCGTGGCTTCGGCCGTCTCAGCCGCGAGATGGAGGCGGCCAACGCACGGCTCGCAGGCTTCGCGCGTCGGGTCCGCGTGGCAGCCGCCGCGGCTGTCGCCGCCGCCACGGCCGCAGGCGTCGCCATGATCCGCTCCGGGCTGCAGACGGTCGATGCGCAGGCCAAGCTCGCGCAGTCCCTCGGGACCACCGTCGCCTCGATCCAGACGCTCGAGCGTGCGGGCGAGCTGGCAGGCGTGTCGATGTCCGGCATCGAGCAGGCCACCAAGGATTTGACGCGCCGTCTCAGCCAGGCGGCCGCCGGGACTGGCCCGGCTGCCGACGCGCTCGATCGGCTGGGGCTCTCTGCCAACGAGCTGATCGCGCTGCCGCTGGACCAGCGTGTGGGTGCGATCAACGCCGCCATCGAGAGCTTCGTGCCTGCCGCCGAGCGCGCTGCAGTAGCGGGCCAGCTCTTCGGCGAGGAAGGCTCGATCGCCATGTCGCGGATCGACACCGCGACGCTGCGCCAGGCGACCGAGGACGTGCTTGCCTTCGGGGTCGTCGTCTCCGAGCAGGACGCTGACCAGATCGAGCGGACCAACGACGCGATCTCCCGGCTCGGGCTGATCTGGCGCGGGCTCTCGAACCAGCTGGCGGTCGCCGCGGCCCCCGCACTGGAAGCTGTCGCCAACGCCATGGCGGCGGTGGCCAGCCGCACCGGGCCGCTCGGCATCGCGATCCGCGGGCTCTTCGAAAACATCGGCCGCCTGACGACCTATGCCGCCACCTTCGCGGCCTTCCTCGCGGGACGCTGGGTCGCCGGCATGGCCGCTGCTGCTCTTTCCGTCCGTGGTCTCGCCACGGCGCTGGTCGTCCTGCGTGGGGCGCTCATCCGCACCGGCATCGGCGCGCTGATCGTCGGCGCGGGAGAGCTGATCTACCAGTTCGGCCAGCTGGTGCGCGGCGCGGGCGGGTTCGGGAATGCACTCGAACTCATGGGCGCCGTGGCAATAGCCGTCTGGGACGGGATCAAGATCACGGTCGGCTCGTTCGTCGACGACTTCCGTGCGGTCCGGGCCGACGTCGAGGCGATCTGGCTGCGCCTGATGGCCTTCCTGTCACGGAAGTGGGCCGATTTCCTGGGGCAGATCGGCCCGACCTTCAACGCCGCGGCCGAACAGATCGGCGCGGACACAAGGATCGACTGGTTCGGGGCCGAGAGCTACGCGTCGATGCTCGGGCACGCCGCCAGCAATGCCGGCGCCTCGGCCGAGGCGTACCGCCGACAGGCGGCCGCCACGCGCGCCTCCGCCTTTGACGGCGTCGGCCCGGCCATGCAGGCGCTGCGCGATGCCATGCGCGGCGGCGATGACGTCGGTGCCGACCCGCTGAGGGAGGCGACGCAGGCTGCGGAACGGTTCGAAACGGCGCTGGACGGCGCCGGGAGCGCCGCCACGGAAACTGGTGCTGCCACGACAGCGGCTGCGGCGGCCGCCGAGCCGGCGACCGAGTCGGCAGTTACCGGTTGGCAGGCGGTCACGGCGGCGCTGTCTGACTACGCCAGCAAGGCCCGCGAGATCGGCGGCGACATCGGCCAGAGCCTGGTCAGCGCCTTCCAGTCGGCCGAGAACGCGGTCGGCGAGTTCGTAAAGACGGGCAAGCTGAACGTCCGTGATCTCGTCACCTCGCTCATTGCCGACCTCGCCAAGCTCGGCGCGCGCCGCTTCATCCTCGGCCCGCTCTCGAATGCGCTCGGCGGCATTCTCGGCCGAGCCGGTGGCGTGTTTGCCAACGTGCTGCATGGCGGTGGCATCGTCGGCGCTCCCGCGCCGGCGCGCATGGTGCCAGCGCTCGCCTTCGCGGGGGCGCCTCGGATGCATTCCGGCGGTGCGGTCGGGCTGCGACATGACGAGGTCCCGGCGATCCTGCAGCGGGGCGAGCGGGTGCTCTCGCGCCGTGAGGCGCAAGGCTTTGGCGCAGCGTCCGGCGTCACCGTCCACATCCATGCGCGCGACGCCGAGAGCTTCCGCCAGTCTCGCACGCAGGTCGCGGCCGACATCGCCCGCGCGGTGTCGCTGGGCCGGAGGGGACTCTGATGGCGTTTCACGAGGTCCGGTTTCCGGACGACATCAGCCGTGGCGCCCGCGGCGGGCCGGAGCGGCGCACCCAGATCGTCGAGCTCGCCTCGGGCGACGAGGAGCGCAACGCCAGCTGGGCCAATTCGCGCCGCCGCTATGACGTCGCCTACGGCATCCGCCGCGCCGACGATCTCGCCGCTGTTGTCGCCTTCTTCGAGGCGCGCAACGGCCGGCTCCACGGCTTCCGCTTCAAGGATTGGGGCGACCACAAGTCCTGCCTGCCGTCGCTAACGCCGGGTCCGGCCGACCAGGCAATCGGCACGGGCGACGGCGCGACGACCGCCTTCCAGCTCGTCAAGCGCTACGCCTCGGGCGCGCAGTCCTGGACGCGCGCCATCGCGAAGCCGGTGGCGGGCAGCGTGCGCATCGCGCTGTCGGGCGTCGAGCAGCCCTCCGGCTGGTCGGTCGACACCACCACCGGTGTCGTCACCTTCAGCGTCGCGCCGGGCGCTGGCGCCGCCATCACCGCGGGCTTCGAGTTCGACGTGCCGGTCCGCTTCGACACCGATGCGCTCGACGTGACGCTCGACCTCGAGCGGCTCGGCTCGATCACCTCCATTCCGCTTCTGGAACTGCGCCGATGAAATCCCTCTCGCCCGCGCTGCAGGCCCATCTCGACGAGGGCACGACGACGCTCGCCTGGTGCTGGCGGATCACCCGGGCCGACGGCGTCACCTTCGGCTTCACCGACCACGACCGGGCGCTCGCCTTCGACGGCACCGACTTCGAGCCCGAGAGCGGGCTGACCGCCTCAGAGGTTCGCTCGGGATCGGACCTGTCGGTCGATGCGCAGGACGCGGAAGGCGTCCTGACCTCCGACCGGATCACCGAGACCGACATTCTCGACGGCCGCTGGGACAACGCCGAGGTAGAGGTCTGGCGGGTGAACTGGGCCGACACGAGCCAGCGCGTGCTGATGCGGCGCGGCGCCATCGGTCAGATCCGGCGCGGGCGGCTCGCCTTCGTTGCCGAAGTCCGCTCGCTCGCCCATGTGCTGGGCCAGACGGTCGGGCGAACCTTCCAGGCGACCTGCGATGCCGCGCTCGGGGACGCGCGCTGCGGCGTCGATCTGGAGGATACGGCCTTCAAGGGCACGGGCGCGGTGATTGACATTTTGCGCGACCGGGCCTTCACCGCCTCGGGGCTGGGCACATTCACGTCCGGCTGGTTCACCTTCGGCACGCTGGACTGGACGAGCGGCGCGAATGCCGGGCGGCGCACGGAGGTGCTGGGACATGACGTCACGGACGGCGTCGCGATCCTGACCCTGCTCGAGGCGCCAGTGCGCGCCATCGCCGAGGGCGACGCCTTCACCATCCGCGCGGGTTGCGACAAGCGCATGGAGACCTGCGGCGCGAAGTTCGCCAACACCGTCAACTTCCGCGGCTTCCCGCACATCCCCGGCCAGGACGCCGTGCTGCGCTATGCCACCAAAGATGGCGGCCACGAGGGAGGCGTGCTGTGACGCAACCCCTCGCACTGGCCGATCCCACCCGCGTCATCGCCATCGCGCGCTCCTGGCTCGGCACGCCGTATCACGACCAGGCCAGCCTCCGCGGCGTCGGCTGCGATTGCCTCGGGCTTGCGCGGGGCGTCTGGCGCGAGATCGTCGGCCCCGAACCGTTCCCGATCTCGCCCTACAGCCGGGACTGGGGCGAGACCGGCCCGCGCGAGGTGCTGGCCGAAGGCGCGCGGCGGATGCTGATTGAGTTGCTGCCCGCCGAGGCCGATCCCGGCGCGCTGGTGCTGTTCCGCATGAAGCCCCGCGCCATTGCCAAGCATGTCGGGATCCTGACCGGGCCCGACAGCTTCCTCCACGCCTACGAGCGGCTCGGCGTGATCGAGGAACCGCTCACCCAATCCTGGCGGCGGCGCATCGCCTTCGCCTTCCTGTTCCCGCAACGCTGAGACCCCGACATGGCAACGCTTGTTCTCGGTGCCGCTGGCGCCGCCATTGGCGGCAGCATCGGCGGCGCGATCCTCGGCGTCAGCGCCGCGACCATCGGCGGCTTCATCGGCTCGACCATCGGCTCGGTCGTCGACAGCTGGATCATCTCGTCGCTGGCGCCCACCCAGCGCATCGAGGGCGCGCGGCTCGACACGCTGCGCATCACCTCCGCCACCGAAGGCGCGGTCATCCCGCGGCTCTACGGGCGCATGCGCATGGGCGGCAACATCATCTGGGCGACCGATTTCCGCGAGGAGACAAAGACCACCACGCAGGGCGGCGGCAAGGGCGGTGGCGGCGGCAAGGTCAAGACCACCGAGTATCTCTACTACGCCAGCTTCGCGGTCGCATTGTGCGAGGGGCCGATCACCGGGATCGGCCGCATCTGGGCCGACGGCAAGCCAATGGACCTCTCCGGCGTCACCTGGCGCTGGTATCCCGGCGACGAGGCGCAGTCTGCCGATCCGTTCATCGCCGCGAAGATGGGCACGGCCAACACGCCCGCCTATCGCGGCACCGCCTATGTGGTCTTCGAGGAACTGGCGCTTTCCACCTATGGCAACCGCCTGCCGCAACTCTCCTTCGAGGTGTTCCGCCCGCTCGCCGATCCCGACACCGCCGAGGGGCTGACCCGCGCCGTCACCATGATCCCGGCCTCCGGCGAGTTCACCTATGCGACGCAGGCGATCCGCAAGACCGATGGCGGCGCGACGGTACCCGAGAACCTGAACGCGCTGGCCGACTCCACCGACATGGTGGAGTCCCTCGACCGGCTGCAGGCGATGGCCCCGGCGGTCGAGAGCGTCAGCCTCGTGGTGGCGTGGTTCGGCGACGACCTGCGGGCAGGCTCCTGCAGGGTCCGGCCGGGCGTCGAAGTGTCGGCCAAATCGACCACGCCCGCCAGCTGGTCGGTGAATGGCGTGAGCCGCGCCAACGCCTTCCTCGTCAGCCGTGACGATCAGGATCGCCCGGTCTACGGCGGCACGCCGTCGGACTTCGCCGTCGTTCAGGCGATCCAGGAGATGAAGGCGCGCGGGCTGCGCGTGACCTTCTATCCGTTCATCCTGATGGACGTGCCGCCCGGCAACAGCCTGCCGAACCCGTATTCCGACAACGCGGCCGAGACGGGCCAGCCTGCGTTCCCCTGGCGGGGCCGGATCAGCTGTTCTCCCGCAGCAGGTTTCGCCGGAACCGTGGACAAGACAGCCACAGCCGCAAGCCAAGTCGCGGCGCTGTTCGGCGCGGCCACGCCCGCCAGCTTCAGCGTCTCGGGAGAGTCGGTTTCGTGGACAGGCACGCCCGGCGACTGGGGCCTGCGCCGTATGGTGCTGCACTACGCCCATCTCTGCGCGGCGGCGGGCGGGCTCGACGCCTTCCTGATCGGCACCGAGATGCCGGGGCTGACGACGATCCGCTCGGGCGCGTCCACCTATCCGGCGGTGCAGGCCTATCGGGACCTGCTCGCGGATGTGCGCTCGATCCTCGGGGCCGGGACGAAGATCGGCTATGCTGCGGACTGGTCGGAGTATTTCGGGCACCAGCCGGGCGACGGCTCGGGCGACGTGTTCTTCCATCTCGACCCGCTCTGGGCCGATCCGGAGATCGACCTCATTGGCATCGACAACTACATGCCGCTCTCGGACTGGCGCGACGGCTTCGAGCATGCGGACGCGGCCGAGGGCTGGCCCGCGATCTACGACCGGGCCTACCTGCAGGCGAACATCGTCGGCGGCGAAGGCTTCGACTGGTTCTACGCCAGCGCGGCGGATCGCACCGCGCAGGTCCGCACCCCGATCACCGACGGCGCGGCGGCCAAGCCGTGGGTCTTCCGCTACAAGGATCTGCGCGCCTGGTGGTCGAACCCGCACTATAATCGCCCCGGTGGGGTGGAGAGCGGCACACCGACGGCGTGGGAGCCGGAGTCCAAGCCGATCTGGTTCACCGAGCTCGGATGCCCCGCCATCGATCGGGGCACCAACCAGCCCAACGTCTTCTTCGACCCGAAGTCGTCCGAAAGCTTCACGCCGCACTTCTCGCGGGGCTGGCGCGATGACGCCATCCAGCGCGCCTATCTCGAGGCGACCTATCTCTGGTGGGGCGCACCGGCGAACAACCCGCTGTCCTCGGTCTACGGCGGCCGCATGGTGCATGTGTCTGAATGCGCCGCCTGGACCTGGGACGCGCGACCCTATCCGTTCTTTCCCGCACTGACCGACGTCTGGACGGACGGGGCGAACTGGCGGCTCGGACACTGGCTGACGGGTCGGCTGGGCGCGGTGTCGCTGGCGGCCCTCGTGCGGCACCTCTGCCTGCGCGCCGGGCTACCCGAGGCGAGCATCGACGTCACCGGCCTCTGGGGTGCGGTTGAAGGTTACGCCATCACCGCGCTGGAAAGCCCGCGCGCCTCGATCACGACGCTGTCGCGCCACTTCGGCTTCGACGCCGTCGAGACCGAGGGCGTGATCCGCTTCATCATGCGCGGCCGGGCGTCCGTCGCCACCCTGGCGACCGACGATCTGGTCGCGGCCCGCGAGGGCGACGTGCTGGAACTGACGCGCGGCCAGGAGACCGAACTGCCGCAGGCGCTGAAATGGCAGGTCGCCCGCGCCGACGAGGATTACGACGCGGCCCTCGTCGAGGCCTGGCGCATCACCGTGGACACCACGCGGATCGCCTCGGAAAGCTTCCCGATGGCGGTGCCGCCCGAGGAAGCCGAACGCCGCTGCCGCCGCGCGCTGATGGAGGCATGGGTGGGGCGCGAGACGGCGGCGTTCCGTCTGCCGCCCTCGCGGCTCGCGCTCGATCCGGCCGACGCGCTCCAACTGGAGCATGACGGGCGGCTGGTCGATCTGCGGCTCGTTTCCATCGCCGATGCCGAGGCGCGGGGCATCGAGGCGGTCCGCCAGGACCGGGCGACCTACGACCTGCCGCCCGGCGATCCCCGCGCGGCGTCGCTGACGCGGGCTGTGGTGTTCGGCGCGCCGGACGCGGTGCTGATGGACCTGCCGCAGCTGACCGAGGACCAGCCTGCGCATCGGCCGTTTGTCGCGGCGCATGCCATGCCGTGGCCGGGCGAGATGGCGGTGTTCCGCAGCCCCTCGACCGATGGCTTCGAACTGCTGACCACGTTCGGCAGTCGCGCCCGGATCGGGGCGCTGGTCTCGGACTTCTTCGCGGGGCCGACATCGCGCTTCGACCTCGGCAATACGCTGGTCGTCGACCTGCTGACCGGCACGCTGGAGAGCGTCACCGACCTGGCGCTGTTCGGCGGGGCGAACGCGCTGGCCATCGAGAGCGCGTCGGGCGTCTGGGAGATCGTGCAGGCTCGTTCGGCGGAACTGCAGGCACCGGGTCGGTATCGTCTGACCCGCTTGCTGCGCGGCCAGCGCGACACCGAAAGCGCCATGGGCAACCCGGCACATGCGGGCGCGCGGGTCGTCGTGCTGGACACCGCGCTGGCGTCCCTGCCGATCGCCGAGGCCGATCTCGGCATCCCGTGGAACTGGCGCATCGGCCCCGCGAGCCGCCCGGTCAGCGACGAGACCTATGTGGCGCAAGCCTTCACGCCCGCGGGCGTCGGGCTGCGGCCGTTCTCGGTCGCCCATGTCGAGCAGCCGTGGCGCAGGCCGCGCGCGCCCGGCGATCTGACCATCCGCTGGACGCGCCGATCCCGCACGCTTTCCGCCGACAGCTGGAGCGGGCTCGAGGTGCCGCTCGGCGAGGAACTGGAAGCCTACGAGGTCGAGATCCTCGACGGCCCTACTGTGAAGCGCGTGCTGAGCACGGCCACCACCAGCGCGGTCTACACGGCCGCCCAGCAGACCGCCGACTGGGGCGCGCCGCTTGGCCCCGGCGACACACTCGACATCCGCATCTTCCAGCTCTCCGCCCTCGTGGGGCGGGGCGCGCCGAAATCTGTCACGCTGATACTCTGAGGCCCCCATGTCCGACGCCACGACCCATCTCCTGCTGCCCTACATCCTGGCGGCGCAGGCCCAGAAGCATGTCACCCACAACGAGGCGCTGCGGCTGCTCGACGGGCTCGTCCAGCTCTCGGTGCTCGACCGGGACCTGACGGCACCGCCCGGTAGCCCCGCCGATGGCGGCCGCTATATCGTCGCCTCGGGCGCCACGGGCGACTGGGCGGGCTGGGATCTGAACGTCGCGCTCTGGACCGATGGCGCCTGGCTGCGACTTCCGCCGCGCACCGGCTGGCGGGCGTGGGTCGAGGACGAGGGCCTGCTGCTCGTCTACGAGGGTGCAGCCTGGATTGGAACGACGCCAACGGCGCTGCAGAACATGGCGCTGCTGGGTGTCGGCACGACAGCGGATGCCTCGAACCCGTTCTCGGCCAAGCTCAACGCCGCGCTCTGGACGGCGAAGACCGTGGCCGAGGGCGGCACCGGCGATCTGTTCTACACCATGAACAAGGAGGCGGCAGGCGACGATCTTGGGCTGACCCTGCAGACCGGCTTCGTGACCAAGGCGCTGGTGGGGCTCTTCGGCTCTGACCGCTTTCGCCTCGCGGTCTCCGCCGACGGCAGCACCTTTTTTGACGGGCTCAGCGTCGACAACGCCACCGGCATCGTCGACCAGCCCCGGCTGCCCCGGTTCAAGGCGTATACCAACTACGACAACTACGTCGGCGTCGGGACCTGGACGAAGATCGGCCTCAACAACACCGACTACAACGATCAGGGCGCGTTCGACGCCGCGAACAACCATTTCGTGGCGCCCGTGGACGGCACTTACCTCTTCGGCGCGACGCTGCTCTACAAGATTAATGCCAGCACCACGGCGCGGATGAGTGGGCGGCTCGTCCTGAACGGCACCACCGAAATCCGCGGCTCCCTCGGCGAAATCTCCGCCACCCA